>NZ_MDGN01000073.1:0-1906 GCF_002742365.1 Maribacter sp. 4U21 | reverse complement strand
TACTTGCTAAGTTAAGTGCTAACCCACGCAACTACTCATAGCCGATACCGTTGTAACCAATATTGCCAAGCAAAACGAGAAAATGAAATTTAAAGAAAAAACAACAGAAAAATTAGAAAGTGAATTAAAATTACTCAAAATGTCAACTGGAATTTTGACTGGAATTTTATTGGTTCTTTTTATTATTTGCATTTTTGGGTTATTAACAAAGGAAAACAATAGAGTTTTCATCTCTATGATTGTTGTTCCAATTGCGTTGAGTGCAATTCTTCCATCACAGTTCAGTAATATGAAAAAAATAAAATCAGAATTAGAATTTAGAAACAAAAAGTAGTTAATGAGTTTTAAAACAGTTTTTCACTACATAAGTTATATTCAATATCCATTGATGTTGATTGCAATATATTTTGTTTTAAGTCCTTATTTTAATGGAATTGAACAAATTAAAGAAAACCCTAATTTGATTTTTAAAGACTTGAATTTAATGCTTGTTTTTATGGGACTTGCAATTAGTTTTTCGACACTACAAGATACTACCAAAACACAAAATAAATTTTCGAAGAGAATTTGGGAAAGTCCAAGAAAAGGCAAAATAGCATTGATTTATCTATGTGCATTGTGTTTATTCCTAATTATTTATGGACTTTACGGATTTTTTAATGAAAGTGATAATATGTTGTCCGAATTATCTCTTGGATTTACGGTTCTTGGAATTGGAATGATAGGAATGTTGAAAACTGCAATTGAAATGTTTGAACATCATAGGAAAGACAAAAATACTGGTTACAACAATGGTAACCGTTGCACAAGCTTGTGATTTTCAAAATACAGATTGAATACAAGTCCCTTTAAGGGGCTTTTTTCTTGTCGGCTCAGAAACGGAAGTCCAAATTCCGATGCGTCACGGAAGCTTGAAACAGGTTTTGGAGCACACTTTTGGCCAATGCCTTCAAAGCAAGCTGTCCCGCCTCGCTTTTTACCCGTTTTCGTTCGAATTTCAGGTACTTTTTCAGGTTGTATGCGATGGCCGATAGGTGCATCACCTTGTTGGCCTGTGCAAGGCCGATGGTGTTTACCTTCCTCAGCCCCATGAACTGTGTGAGCGTGCCGAAGACGGGTTCCACCGTACTCTGCCGTTTGCCCTTCATGTAACGGCCCTGTGGACTCTCCACCCTTTGGATGTTGCGTTCGTATTCTTCGCGATAGTAGGTGACCGAGAACTGTTTTTCGTTCACTTTTCCCAGACACGCAGACCTGAGCGCACAGCCCTTGCAGATCTTGCTCGATGCACGGTACGCTTTCTTTTTGGTCTTGGTGCGGCTGTCCAGGAACACTTTCCTGAAAGGTATCACCTTGTCCCGTGGGCAAAGGTAATGGTCGTGTTCCTCGATGTACTCGAAGCCATCGGGGCCGCCCTTGTAGGTGCCGTGCGGGGGAATGAAACTTTTAAGGTTCCTTTCTTCCAAAAAACTGTAGTTCTCCCCGCTACTGTAACCGGTATCGGCCACGCAGTTCTCCCATACAAGGCCTTGCTTCCACAACCGTTTCTTAAGTCTATCGACGATATCCGGCAACTGTTGGTTATCCTTCCCATCCGCATGGTAGGCCCTGATGTCGGTGATCACATGATGTGCCGTATCCACGCTCAGTTGCGAGAGATAGTTCAGCTTCCGGGCCTTGCCGGGCTTTACACTGATCCTGGCATCGGGGTCCGTAGGGCTATAATGTGTCTTGTTGCTCGTGTACTTCGCTCCTTTGTTACCGGCACCCGGCCGTTGGTCCTGGTCCTTGGCCCATCTCTTGTTACGGCCCTTTATCGCGTCAAGTTCCCTCTTGCTCGCAGTAATACCCCGTTGACCTTCATCCGATTTATCGTTCTTGGATTTACGGTGGGGAACTTCTCTGT
>NZ_MDGN01000072.1:0-234897 GCF_002742365.1 Maribacter sp. 4U21 | reverse complement strand
CGATTTGGGTTTGAGTAAATCCGACTTGTAAAAGACTCTGAATTTGATACCTTTGAGATAGGGTCAATTGTTTGTAATGTTTCATGCAAGATCAATATAAATATTGAACCTAAAATACTTGGGGCTAGCCCCAAGTATTTTAAATATGCATGTTGCACTTATGACTTGAACTTAGAAAATACTTTATTAGTTTTGAAAGAAGATTTTAGGGTTTTAAAACCAATCTCACGATAACGACTTGTAGCCTTACCCGTTTTAGGACATCGATAAATTCATAAAAATATCTTTATTGACCTTATCTGGTCTTTATTTGGATAGAGTACTATATTAAATTAAAATCATTACTGTTTGTTGTAAGGTTTTAAGACTTCGAGTTAAAAAACGACCTTTATTTTTTACTTAGTAATATTTTTGTTTAGAGGTCAGAATTTAAATACGTATGTTAAGTGTTAGTAAATATATCAAATTATGGACATATTCAAGGGACAAAATCTTCTAGAGTTTGCTGAACACTTTAAAACAGATGAAGATTGCAAAGCATATTTGGTATCTATCAAATCAAAAACGGACTATAAATGCACGCGTTGTAACCATAATGCCTACCAAAAACGCAAAGATTTTTCAAGGCAATGTAACATCTGCCGCCACATAGAGTCGGCTACTGCCAATACGCTTTTCCACAAAGTAAAATTTGGCGTGCGCAAAGCATTCTTTATATGCTTTGAAATGGCGACAACTACAAAGAGTTTATCAGCAAGTTACATGGCTGTACGCTATGGCGTAACTGAAAAGACGGCAAGACTTTTTATGCTTAAGGTCAGGGAAGCTATGGTATCGAGCCAAAATCATCCTATGGATGGTGATGTTCACGTTGACGAATTTGTCTTGGGCGGCAAGGATGAAGGCAAAACAGGTAGAAGCCATGACAGTAAGAAAAAGAAAGCGGTTACAGCAATTCAACTCACAAAAGATGGTAAGGTAAAGAGAATGTATGCGATGAAAACAGATGACTTTTCAGCAGAATCCCTACAGTACATGTTCATTAATCATATAAGTCGAGACGCTAAGGTAACAACCGACAAATGGAGAGGTTATAGGCCAATTTCAAAAGTTTACGACATTACCCAAATCGAGAGCAATAAGGGGTATGGATTTTAAGGTGCTACATACAATGATACATCAGGTTAAATCTTGGATAAGGACAACCTATTCCCGGGTAAGTGAAGCTAATCCGAACAGGTATTTTAATGAGTTCACTTTCAGAATAAATAGGTCACAAAATAAAGAAACAATATTCAATAATTTAATAACCAAAATGGTCAATAGTGAGATTATATACCAATCCAAATTAATAAGTAACTAACTACTGACTTCTATTTTTTGTTTTTAAATCGTTTAAGGGAGAAAATTTAAAACGGACTTTTTCATGTTTCGTATCCTCATACCAATAGCTCGGCACCTCATGTAATGGAATCTTCTGGGAAAATCCTTACCGAGTCACCAAAAGTTTGAATTTTGAGTTGATAATATTCGTAAGGTGACTTATTTTGTCCTTTAATGGATTGGTGTTTAACTTTTAGCTCAAGTTTAAGGTGGTCACTATAGTCTACCGTCTACCTCTTCCGTAAGAATCCCTTTTACATCATAGATAACGCCCGTATCCGCCAACATATTTTGTAAGGACAACGCTAAAAATTCTTTATGTGCAACGGTGAGTACAATGGCATCGAATTTTTGTTCCGGCAAGGTGTTCGTAACCTCTAACTTGTATTCGTGTATTACTTCCTTTGGGCTGGCCCAAGGGTCGTAAATGGTTACATTTGAACCGTAACTTGCTAAATTGTTGATGACATCTACAGCCTTGGTGTTTCGTACGTCCGGGCAATTTTCTTTGAAGGTAATTCCTAAGACCAGAATGTTACTGCCTTTAATTTTGATATCTTTCTGTACCATGAGTTTTACCACTTCGGAGGCGACATATTTTCCCATAGTGTCGTTCATGCGACGCCCGGCCAAAATAATCTCGGGGTGGTAGCCAAACTCTTGTGCTTTCTGCGCCAAGTAATAGGGGTCTACCCCAATACAATGACCGCCCACCAAGCCTGGTTTAAAGGGTAAAAAGTTCCATTTGGTACCTGCCGCTTCCAATACTTGATGGGTGTCAATACCCATCAGATTGAAGATTTTTGCCAATTCGTTCACAAAGGCGATGTTGATATCCCGTTGCGAATTTTCGATTACTTTTGCCGCTTCGGCCACTTTTATACTTGGGGCCAAATGGGTGCCGGCACTGATGACAGAAGCATATAGGGCATCCACCTGTTTGCCCACCTCGGGGGTGGAGCCACTGGTCACCTTTAATATTTTTTCTACGGTATGTTCCTTATCGCCCGGGTTGATACGTTCCGGAGAGTAGCCTGCAAAGAAATCTACATTAAACTTGAGACCACTTATTTTTTCCAATACAGGAATACATTCATCCTCGGTAACCCCAGGGTATACCGTAGATTCGTAAATGACGGTATCGCCTTTTTTCAAGACCTGTGCCACGGTTTCACTGGCCTTGTACAAAGGGGTAAGGATGGGACGGTTGGTGCTGTCTACCGGTGTGGGAACGGTAACGATATAATAGGTACAGTTCGCAATATCCGACAGTTGGTCCGAGCAGAACAAGCCCGTTTCCATGTTGTTCGTTTGCTGTAATACACCTTGTAGGGTTGCATCATCCACTTCCAATGTGCTATCGTGGCCCGACATTAATTCTTGTACCCGAGGCGTATAGATGTCAAATCCGACTACGGGATATTTGGTAGCGAAGAGTCGTGCCAAAGGCAATCCTACATATCCTAATCCGATAATGGCAATTTTTATGTTGTTCATGGTTGTTATGCTATGCGCTTATCACTTTTTATGTTTCGCTGTTTTTACTAATATTATTGTTAACGTTGTTGTTAGGTGTTTGGTACTCTATATTTTAAATTTTTTGTCAAACCCATTAATTTTTAATTATAAACTACTGCTGTTTCTTTTTATAGCCAACCGATTCTTTAATTTAGTCTCATTCAAAAAATCAAAAAGGCCAGTCTTTCTCACAAGTGTCGCTTCGAGTGGGTTTTGCGACCTTTTTTGGAGTAAAAATTGTATCGAGAAGCTTTTTGGTAGTGAAGGTTCTCGATACAAAACCACTTTCAGGGTTTCACTCGAACTGACAATTTTTGTTATATTAGGTTTCTACTGCACAAGATCAATTATTACATTTAATTTTTTACTGTTCACTCCCTAAGATTTTTCCAATACCAATCTACAGCTTCCTTCAATCCCCTTTTAATGTCAAATTTAGGGTCATAGCCTAACATTTTTTTTGCTTTGTCTATGGAGGCTAGGGAATGTGGAACATCACCTGCGCGTTGTGGTCCGTAAATCGTTTCGATTCCCGCTATTTTTGAGTCGTAGGAACTCAGGTATTCTTTAAGGAGTGCTACTAATTCCTTTAAGTCCGTTCGTTCCCCGTAAGCCGTATTGTATACCGTATTTACCGTTTCTGGATTCGTCGTGGTCATGGCACGAACGTTCATTTGTATCACATTGTCTATATAGGTAAAATCGCGAGAAAAACTACCGTCCCCGTTTACGACGGGGGATTCGTGTGCCATTAACTGCATTACAAATTTTGGAATAACGGCAGCGTAAGCTCCATTGGGGTCTTGTTTACGGCCAAATACGTTAAAATAGCGCAGACCGATGGTTTCGATCCCGTATGTTTTGGCGAAAACATTGGCATACAGTTCGTTTACATATTTGGTAATGGCATACGGGGATAATGGTTTACCGATAACTTCTTCTACCTTGGGCATGGAAGTAGAATCCCCGTAGGTGGAGGAACTAGCGGCATAGACCATACGCTTTACCTTGGCATCCCTAGCGGCCACCAACATATTTAGAAATCCGGATACATTTACGTCATTACTGGTTATTGGGTCGTTAATGGAACGTGGTACCGAGCCCAAGGCAGCTTGGTGTAAAATATAGTCTACACCTTCACAGGCTTTCTGGCAGTCGGCTAGGTTTCGTATGTCCCCTTCTAGTAAGGTAAACTTTGCATCGTTGGCAAAAGCAGTTAAGTTTTCCCGTTTTCCTGTGGCGAAATTATCCAAGCAGGTTACTTTGTTTCCATTCTCCAATAGTGCTTCACAGAGATTGGAGCCTATAAATCCCGCGCCCCCAGTAACTAAAATGTGGAGGTCAGGCGATAGATTATATGTTTTCATTCTAAAATTATTTTGGGTCGCAAAGATGTATAATTAACTGTAAAATTACGAACAATGTATATGAAGGTAACGGTATATCCGATGAATTAAAAAAAGTTACTATTTATCCAATGATAAATAACAAGAACCCTACAGTACAAAAAAATATTAATAATTTAGCTCTTACTAATTTAAGTTGGTGATAGTTGGTAAAGAACAGTAGTTGTTTTTACCTAAGGAATCACTTGCACGTTATAAAAATCGGTATACCAGTCTACGAAACGTTGTACACCCTCTTTTATTGGTGTATTGGGCCTATATCCATAATCGGCAATAAGGTCGTCTACATTGGCCCAGGTCTTTTCTACATCGCCAGGCTGCATGGCCATCATATCTTTTGTTGCTGTGGTTTCCAAGCTGTCTTCAATGGCCGCTATGAAGTCCATTAACTTTACGGACTTGCTATTACCTATATTGTAGACTTTGTAAAGCGCAGTTTTATCTATTGTGTCGTCTATGGATGTTTCTAAAATCCGTACGACGCCTTCAGTAATATCGTCTATATAAGTAAAGTCCCTTTCCAGTTTTCCTTGGTTGAATACTTTAATGGGCTTGCCCTTGATAATGGCATCGGTAAAGAGGAACATGGCCATATCGGGTCGTCCCCAGGGGCCGTACACGGTAAAGAAGCGCAATCCTGTGGTCTTAAAGCCGTATAAATGACTGTAGGAATGTGCCATTAATTCATTGCTTTTTTTAGTGGCCGCATACAGACTTACCGGATGGTCTACCGAGTCGGTAGTTTCAAAGGGAATTTTTTCATTGAGGCCGTAGACACTAGAGCTACTGGCATAGACCAGGTGTTTTATATTGTGGTGGCGACAACATTCCAGTATGTTCAAAAAACCCACCACATTACTATCAATATAGGCTTCTGGGTTTTCCAAGCTGTAGCGCACTCCTGCCTGTGCTGCAAGATTGCAGACGACATCAAAACCCTGGTCCTTGAACAATTTGGGCAATGCCTCCCGGTCTTCCAAGCCCATACGGACAAAGGAAAAAGCGGGATGGGTGCTACTTGACAACACCCCAGCTGTTTGGGCATCCGATTTGGCAATTCCCAGTTCTTGAAGCCGGGCATATTTTAAGTTTACATCATAATAATCGTTGATGTTATCCAGACCTACCACTGTATGGCCTTTGCCAAGTAGCACTTTGGCTACGAAAAAACCAATAAATCCTGCTGCTCCGGTTACTAAAGTTTTCATGATTGCCCTATTTTGTAGTAGTTAAAGCCGATGGCTTTCATTTCGTCCGTTTTTAATATCCGTCGGCCATCAAAGACAAAGGCAGGTTTTAGCATTTGGGAGTAGATTTTCTCCCAATCATAGCCCTTAAACTCATCCCACTCCGTTAAAATGGCAATGGCATGGGCATCGGTCGTGATAGCAATAGGGTCCTTGGCCACGGTAAGCAGGCGTCGGTTTTCTTCTGGACTCCTCGTATTCAAATAATCTAGGTCTTGGTATATGCGGCTTTCGGTTACTTTAGGGTCATATACGATGACCTCCGCATGTTCCTCCATAAGGGCATTGGCTACATGAATCGCGGCAGACTCCCTAGTGTCATTGGTATCTTTTTTAAAGGCCCAACCATAGATGACTATTTTTTTGCCGGAAATGGTGTTGTACAAGGTACTGATGATGTGCTCTACAAAGCGACTTTTTTGGTAATCGTTCATGATGATGACCTGTTCCCAATAATCGGCCACTTCTTGCAGGCCAAAACTACGGGCAATGTAGACGAGGTTCAATATATCCTTCTGAAAACAGGAACCCCCAAAACCAACGGAGGCATTCAGGAATTTGGGTCCGATACGACTATCGAAACCAATGGCCCTTGAAATTTCCTGAATGTTGGCATCGGTCTTTTCGCAAAGGGCCGAAATAGAATTGATAGAGGATACCCGCTGCGCCAAAAAGGCATTGGCTACGAGCTTGGAAAGTTCAGAGGACCAAATGTTAGTTTGTAAAATACGTTCCTTCGGTAGCCAGTTTTCATAAATGGCACTCAAGGCATCCTTGGCGTCTTGTCCCGTGGGCGTTTCATTCCCGCCAATTAGGACGCGGTCCGCATGGATAAGGTCATCTATAGCGGTACCTTCGGCCAAAAACTCCGGATTCGAAAGAATTTCAAAATGTACCCCATCGCCCGTATTGTCCAAAATATTCTGAATGGCTTGGGCCGTGCGTACGGGGAGCGTGGACTTTTCGACCACTATCTTATCGGTTTTGGATACCTTGGCGATATTACGGGCACAAAGTTCTACGAATTTGAGGTCGGCGGCCTGTCCTTTTCCTTTTCCGTAGGTTTTGGTAGGGGTATTCACCGATATAAAAATCATTTGTGCCTCGTCTATGGCGCGGTCTACTTCGTTAGAAAAAAATAGGTTTTTTCCTCGGCTTTCCGCAACAATTTCTTTGAGTCCCGGTTCATAGATAGGTAATTGATCTAAATCTTCGGTATTCCACTGATCAATACGGTCTTGATTGATGTCTACCACCGTTACTTGAATATGTGGACATTTATTGGCGATGACGGACATCGTGGGCCCACCTACATAACCTGCTCCGATACAACAGATGTTAGTTATTTTCTGCATGTTGATCTCTTAATCTATTTAATTTGAAATATGAATTCTTAAAACCATCTTTACTGTATACTTTAATAGTTTCTAAGGCCCTGAATGAAACGGGATTTGTCGAATTAGACTATTTATTTTGTTTCATTCTTTGAAGCTTCCAGGCTTCAATACCATCTGCAAAGATTACATAATAATGGGCTAAATAAAAATATATTTTAGTCAAACCACATATCTATAAGGTTGTATGGTACGGTATGGTTTTATTGTTTGAATTACAAAAGTCTTCCATTAACCGATGATTATCGAAGATTAAACGAAATTGCATAAGAAAATACTTCTTTATTTGAAACTATACTTAATTTCGTACTCAGTTAACCCCAACCTAATTTTTTAAGTTTTGAAAACAGTGAACATTCCTACAAAAATATGGCTTTCCTCTCCGCATATGGGTGGGAACGAAGAAAAATATGTATCTGAGGCTTTTGCTACAAATTGGATAGCTCCTTTAGGACCACATGTTAATGCCTTTGAGTCTTCCATACGTGAAGAGCTCGGTAGTGGCGTACATGCAGCCGCGCTAAGTTCCGGAACTGCCGCTATCCATCTTGGATTACAAATTCTTGGTGTTTCGCATGGCGATGAGGTATTGTGCCAGAGCTTTACATTTTCTGCATCCGCAAACCCTATTACTTATTTGGGGGCAAAACCTGTTTTTATAGATAGCGAACGTAGTACTTGGAATATGTCTCCGATGCTACTACGAGAAGCCATAGAGCATAGAATATCCAATTTTAAGAAACCTAAAGCCATATTAGCTGTGCATTTATATGGTATGCCCTATAATGTGGACGCCATACAACAAATTGCAGACGAATATGATATTCCTGTTTTGGAAGACAGCGCGGAAGCACTAGGAAGCTCTTGTAATGGGCTTTCTTGTGGAACCTTTGGTACAATTGGCGTACTATCTTTTAATGGAAACAAAATTATTACGACCTCAGGAGGCGGAGCTTTGCTATCCAAAAATAAGACCTACACGGAAAAAGCCATTTTTCTTGCGACACAGGCAAGGGATGAAGCTCCACATTATCAACATTCTCATATTGGCTACAACTATCGCATGAGTAATGTATTAGCAGGAATAGGTCGCGGACAAATGGAAGTACTTAAGGATAGAGTGGCTGCCCGAAGAAAAAACTATGAGTATTATGTGGGCCACTTAGGAAATATGGAATCATTGGAATTCTTAGCTGAACCCGAGGGTTACCGTTCTAATCGATGGCTCAGTTGCTTACTTACGCCTTCTTTTGAACATCGGGAAAAGATTCGGTTAGCTCTGCAAAAAAAGGATATTGAATCTAGACCTCTATGGAAACCTTTGCACCTGCAGCCTATTTTTGAGCAGGAATTGAATTTTTTAGATGGAACTTCATTAGATTTGTTCAATCGTGGTCTTTGTTTGCCAAGTGGTTCTAACTTAGTCGAAGCCGACTTGGAACTCATTGTTAATATCATAAAAACAACCTTATCATGATACAGAAATTTGTAACCGATAATGCACAGCGCTATGCCTCTAAATGGCTAGTTTTGTGCATTGATCTCATTACAGTTGCTTTTTCTTTTATTCTATCCTACCTTATACGATTTAACCTAACTTTCGATTTTGACGTCAGTAATTTGGTTCTACAGCTACCCCTTGTAGTTGGTATAGCATTGGTTTCATTTTTGTTCGTAGGTTCTTACAAAGGTGTAGTGCGACATACAGGTGTACGTGATGTTTATAATATCTTCAACGCCATCTGCTTATCTAGTATTATGGTAATATTTGTGGTTATCTCTAACAGGCAATTTGACCTTCTCCCACAGTTTACCATTCCAATTTCTATTATAATAGTAAATAGCTTAATAAGTTTTATTTCCCTTACTTCTTCTAGATACGTTTTTAAATCGCTTTATAATCAAATAAGCGGTGATTTAATGACTTCAAAAAACGTTTTGATATACGGAGCTGGTGATTCGGGTATTTTAACCTATGGAGCTCTGACCAATCATTCGAAGGGAAATGTTAAGGTGATAGGCTTTATAGATAGGGATCAAAAAAAGGTA
This sequence comes from Maribacter sp. 4U21, assembly GCF_002742365.1. Classification (NCBI taxonomy): domain Bacteria; kingdom Pseudomonadati; phylum Bacteroidota; class Flavobacteriia; order Flavobacteriales; family Flavobacteriaceae; genus Maribacter; species Maribacter sp. 4U21. The sequence goes on along the minus strand of NZ_MDGN01000072.1, from coordinate 225,900 downwards.
GGTAAGCGTATCAATGGTGTTCCTGTATACACCAAAGCTATTTTGAATGCAAAATTTTTATCAAAGAATAATATTAAGGAGGTTATCTTTTCAATTCAAAATATAGATGCGAAAAAATTAAGAAATACAGTTGAAGGCCTGGTAGAGTTTCCGGTAACCGTCAAAATAGTCCCACCTATAGAGAATTGGATTAATGGCAAACTAAATGCTGCTCAGATCAAGGAGGTACAAATCGAAGATTTATTGGATAGGGCACCAATACAAATAAAGAACAGTAAGATAGCTTTGGAATTAATGGACAAGTGTGTTATGGTGACTGGAGGTGCGGGTTCTATTGGTAGTGAAATCGTACGCCAAATATGTACCTACTCCTATAAATCTTTAATTGTTATAGATCAAGCAGAATCTGCACTTTATGATTTACAACAGGAGCTTAAACAAAACGGTTTCCATAATTTCATTCCTATAGTTGGTGATATCCGTGACAAGAATAGATTGAACCTTATTTTTGAAGAATATAAGCCAGATATCGTTTTTCACGCTGCTGCGTATAAACATGTACCTTTAATGGAGTACAATTCTTATGAGGCAATAAAAATTAATATTGGGGGTACAAAAGCCGTTGCGGACCTGTCCATAGTGCACGGAGTAGAGAAATTCGTTTTTGTATCGACCGATAAAGCGGTCAATCCAACGAATGTCATGGGAGCGAGTAAACGTATTGCTGAAATGTACATTAGTTGTATGCAAAAAGAGAGAAAAACGAAGTTCATTACTACACGTTTCGGTAATGTTCTTGGTTCTAACGGATCTGTCATTCCTTTGTTCAGAAAACAAATTGAGAAAGGTGGTCCGCTTACCCTAACCCATAAAGATATTACACGATACTTTATGACGATACCTGAAGCATCGCAATTAGTTCTGGAAGCGGGAGCCATGGGTGAAGGAGGAGAAATTTTTATATTTGATATGGGGGAATCGGTTAAAATATATGATTTGGCAAAAAATATGATTCGTTTATCTGGATTGCGTTATCCCGAGGATATCGATATCAAGATAACGGGTTTACGTCCTGGTGAAAAATTATATGAGGAATTGCTAGCAAATGGAGAAAACACCTTACCAACTTATCATAAAAAAATTAAAATTAGTAAGGTTAGAGATCAAGATTTTGCAAAGACCCGTTCAAAAATTGATGAATTATGTATTACCAATATGTTCTTTAATGGAAATACAGTAGAATTAATGAAGAAAATTGTTCCTGAATTTGTGTCTAAAAATTCCGATTTTTGTGAATTGGACTACAAAAAGAAAATATCGGGTCCAAATAAAAAATTAAAAATAGTACAACCTTAATTTAAATAATCACTAACTATTTGTAATATGTCAAAAAAACTTGATTCCCACGGGAAATTTTTTATTATTTGCATACTTTGCTTTTTAATTTTTTCTTGCGCCTCTCGCAAAGAGGTAGTTTATTTTCAGGATACTCAGAATTATGAGACTATAGTAAGCGATAATTCCTATGCTTATAAATTCAAGGTAGATGATGTATTAAGTATCAACGTTTCTACGTTGGATGCAGAGGCAAGTATTCCTTTTAACTTAGTGAGTCCACCTTTGGGTCAGGGTCAAGGTTTTGGGCAACAACAATTGATTGATTATATAGTCAACAAAGACGGAAACATCGATTTTCCTGTTCTAGGTCCTGTAAATATTCTAGGACTAACGCCAAACGAAACAAAAGAACTTTTGAAGGAAAAACTTAAAGTGTATTTAAAAGACCCTATCATTAATATTAGACTTCGAAATTTTTCCGTGACCATCCTAGGTGAGGTAAACCGACCCGGAACCTACATTGTGAATGGCGAGCAGATTACCATTTTAGAGGCTTTAGGTCTCGCGGGTGATTTAAACATTAAGGGAAAGCGGGAGAATATTCTCGTTATCCGTGATTTTAATGGCACGAAAGTATCACAGCGAGTTGATTTAACAAAAAAGGAAACCTTAAATTCCCCAGTATATTATCTAACACAAAATGATGTGATTTATGTAGAACCAAATAAATCTGGAATAACGGCCTCATCATTAGATAACAGAGCTGGTATCGCAATTTCTATAGCATCTTTAATTATTACTTCTACAGTAATTATACTATCTAGAAATTAAGATTCTACTTCAATATATATCTTAAACCTAAAGTTGCATGAGTTTTATAGAAAATAAAAATGATTTGAAAAGTATTATTCAAGTCTATTCCAAGCATTGGAAATGGTTTGCGATGGCAGCAATTGTTGCATTAGTTATAGCATTTATAAAAATAAGATATACTATACCTGAGTATTTGGTTACTTCTCAGATTCAAATCGTACAAGATCAAAATTCGACAAATGAATTGAGTTTGTTTAAAGAGTTGGATGTTTTCTCGGGGGGGTCTAAAGAAGTAGCTGACGAAATTCAAATTCTGGGATCGCGGGCCAATTTTATTGATATGGTCAAAGAATTGAAGATTAACATTAGTTTTACTGCCTTAGGTAATGTAATAGATTCAGAAGTTTACGGATCACCTCCGGTTAAGCTTAGTTTTATGGCAAATGATTCCGTTATAAGCAAAACAAATCATAGTTTCTTTATCGAGTACATATCAGCAACTAAGTATGGTTTTTCCGAATCTATAGATATTCCTGATGGGGAATATACTTTTGGTGATGCGGTACCTTCTTCAATAGGAAATATCGTAATCACTCCAAATGTTGATAACCCTAAATCACAGGTGGGTAAACGATATAAGATAAGTATTGTTCCCGTAGAGCGTTTGGCCGTTGCTTATAAAACTAGCGTAAGTATCCTAGTAAACGAAGAGTTTTCGAACATAATAGACATTTCAATGACTAGCAAGGTGCCCCGAAAAGCTAAAGATGTCATAAATAAGTTAATAGATATATACAATCGCAATGCGGTGGAAAATAAAAGAAGTATTGCAAATACTACATCAGATTTTATCGACAATCGTATAAAAATGATTTCTGGAACACTGAGTGATGTGGATAAAGATGCACAAGAAATGTTAACCGAAAAAGGGATGACGGGCAGCGGACTTGAAGTTGGGGCTGCGGTACAAGTGAGTGCTGCCAGCAGACAAAGTTTGGACAATGCAAGAAATCAACTCCAAATGGTGAACGGTCTTAAGGATTATATTAACGGTGAGGTCGGTTATGAAGAAATACCAGTGGTTGATGTAGGGAGTGGAGCACTATCTTCTGCTACGGCACAATACAATCAACTGGTAGCGGAACGAAAACGGCTACTGCAAAGCGCTGATGAGCAAAACCCCATTATTGTAAGTTTAGACCAACAGCTAAATGGATTAAAAAGTACCATGGCATCCAGTTTAAATGCGTTAGAGACTAACGTGGGTATGAGTGTGAGCACTCTTCAAAATCAGTTAGGACGTATTCAAGGAACGATATATTCTGCTCCCCAAAACCAAAAGGAGTTACGTGATATTACTAGAAAGCAAGAAACTACAGAATCCTTATATCTTTATTTGTTACAAAAACGTGAAGAATCACAGATTGCGTTTGCTTCCGCTGCGCCAAGGTCAAATATTATTGATAAAGCCTATTTGGCAAGTCCGAATCCTGTCAAACCAAAAAAGGCCATTACTTATTTAGCCGCCTTAATTTTGGGGCTTATAGTTCCTTTTTCTATTATCTACGCGAAAGATATATTGGACACTAAAATTCACAATAAACATAGTCTTGAAAAAATTTCTAAAGATATACCAGTTCTTGGCGAGCTACCAAGGTTGGGAAAAAAGGACAAGAAACTTATTGTTAAAGACGATCGATCGGTTCTGGCGGAAGCCTTGAGAATACTACGTACTAATCTGGATTATCTAATAAACACTAAAAGCGGACCATCTGTTAAGAAGGGTAATAAAATTTTCATTACGTCAAGTGTTTCTGGAGAGGGCAAAACTTTTATTTCTACCAATCTCGCAATGATTTTAGCAAGTACCAATAAAAAAGTTCTTTTGATAGGTGCCGATATTAGAAATCCAAAATTTTATACCTTTTTTATTTCTGACTCTGTAGATAAAATGAAAAGATCGGAGCGGAATAAAGATGCTGGTCTTACTGACTATCTATTTAATAGTGCTATTAAGTGTAAGGACATTATAAACCCTATGTTGGTGCATCATAACACGATTGATGTAATTTATTCAGGAAAAATACCACCAAACCCGGCTGAGTTATTAATGAGCCCAAGAGTCGATGAATTACTCACCGAAGTTTCTCAAGATTATGATTATGTCATAGTTGATACGGCCCCATTAATGGTAGTGAGTGATACGCTATTAATTAGTCAGTATGCAGATCATATGATATATGTGACAAGAGCAGGCGTTACGGAAACAAACGCTGTTCATTTTCCAATACAATTGAAAAATGAAGGTAAAATAAAGAATGTTTCCTTTGTCGTAAATGATGTGAGTATTGACAATTTGGGTTATGGTGGCAAATATGGTTATGGATATAGCGAAACAATCAAGAAACCATGGTGGAAATTTTAGTAACGCCTAACGAAAATTAAAAGTAGTTTTTTCAATAATAGGCACAATTTGATTCAACACCTTGGTATTTAGCTTAATTTCATTTAGAGCTTTCAACTGTCTTTTATTATGTATATCTGTGGCTAGGAAATCTATATGACCAGACTGAAGTAATTCAAAGGCTGCTTTTTGTACATTTTTTCCATAATATTCTGATAATGATAGTAAATTTAATTGCATCAATAATCCTTTTTTTCGGTAGATAGAATAAGTGCTCTTTTTTTCGTGCAAAAAGACATATCGTTCGGGGTGGGCTAGAATAGGATAATATTTCTTGAGCGCTATTTTTTCTACAGAATCTAATAGATTAAGTGACGGTTGTAAATACGACATTTCAATTAGAAGATAGTTGTTCGCCAAGGGCATTGTTTTTTTTTCTTCTAAAATAGACTCGAAATTTGAATCGATCATGTGTTCGGCGGCCACACGAATATTAAACCCGTTTAAATTACTCATTTTTAAGCCATTCTCTAAAACGGCTAAAGATTTATTTATGGTCTTTGGAGTATTGGGGTAATAATTCTCCATAATATGAGGGGTGCATATAAAATCTCTCACCCCAAATTCAGCGAACGCTTTTAATAGGGCTATCGACTCTTCAACATTTTTGGCGCCATCATCAATACCTGGTAAGATGTGATTATGTATATCAACAAATCCCTCTAAATAATCGACTAAGTACTTTTTTTTTGAAAAAAAACTGAACATGTATAAAATTTGGAAAGTTAAATATACAACAAGCTTTTTTGAAGTGGTATTATTTTCCTATGCAGAAATTAGAAAAGATGTTTCCAAGTAAATCATCCGTAGAAACGCTTCCAGTGATTTCACCGAGGTGAAAAAGAGCTTCCCTAATATCAATCGCCATAAGGTCACTTGATAACTCCATATCCATGCCCTCTTTAACCTTGTGTATCGCTTCTAGGGCTTTTAATAAGGCATCATAATGCCTGTTATTGGTCACAATAGTATCATTCTTGCCCATTTGGCCAGTATTGGAAAGTGTCAATAATTTTTCTTTCAATTCCTCGATGCCCTTACCGTCTTTGGCGGATAATAGTACGAGGTCCTTAAATGAGTTTTTTAACTCTCTAGCTCTATCCTTTTTTACGGTATCTATTTTATTGGCTATAAGCAGAATGTTTTTGTCTGGATATTTATTCCGTAAAGCCTCAATCTCCGCTGCTTTGTCTTCAGAGGCCTCAAAAAGATAGATGACTAGCTGTGCCTGTTCAATTTTTTCGTAAGCTCTAGCAATACCTATTTGTTCTATTTTATCCTCTGTATTTCTTATGCCTGCGGTATCAATGAACCTGAAATTTACTCCACCGATAGCTATCTGGTCCTCAACAGTATCTCTTGTAGTTCCTGGAATATCGCTTACAATAGCTCTCTCTTCGTTCAAAATGGCGTTGAGGAGGGTAGACTTCCCCACATTGGGCTCACCTACTATGGCAATGGGAATACCATTTTTGATGACATTTCCAAGGGCAAATGAGTCTATTAACCCCTTTAGTACTTGGGTTATCTTATCTAGAAGAATATTAAATTGCGTTCTATCGGCGAATTCAACATCCTCTTGGGAAAAATCCAATTCTAGCTCAATGAGAGAGGCAAAGTTCAATAGTTCTTGCCTTAGGTTCTTAATCTCGTTACTAAATCCTCCCCGCATCTGCTGCATGGCAATTTGATGCGCTGCTTCGCTATCGCTAGCAATTAAATCCGCAACGGCTTCGGCCTGACTCAAATCCATCTTACCATTGAGGAAAGCCCTCATGGTAAATTCGCCAGCCGCCGCCATGCGACAACCGTTTCTCAAAAAAAGCTGAATAATTTGCTGTTGAATATAGACTGAGCCATGACATGAGATTTCAACCACATCTTCTCCGGTGTACGAATGTGGGTTTTTGAAAATAGAGACCAAAACCTGATCTAAAAATTTCTTACCATCAATAATATGTCCCAAGTGAATGGTGTGACTTTTTTGTTCTATTAGTTTCTTATTGATAACAGATTTAAAGTGTTTTGAGACTATATCGATAGCATGGCCCCCGGATATTCTTATTACGGCAATTGCGCCGGCTCCCGAAGGAGTTGCCAGTGCTATAATGGTATCATCTTGAATCATGATGTAAAAGTAAATAATTAATAAGGTAGCCTGTAGCGATTGAAAATAATTTTCGGTTCATCTATGGTTAATGATAATTATCTACATTAGTATAATAATTTTAAATTCTATAACTGCATGCAAAAGTTCAGGTACGCTTTATTCCTACTTTTATTCGGGGTCATAGTTTCTGGTTCTTACGGACAAATAAACGAGTCCACGGAAACTTCAGAGCAAGTAAAAATCCAAGAAGAGGAGGAGATGAAGGCTGTTAAACGTAAGGTTGAAAAAGCCAAAAAGGAAGATAAAAAACTTAAAAAGAAGAAGAAGCAAAAGGATAAAAGAGAAAAACTCTTGAAGACTATAGCCTCCTATAAGAAAGGAATAGCCAAGGATGAGAATCAAGTTCAGAAATTACAATCCAAATTAGAAAAGGGCAAGGCCAAAGGTAAATTGGCACCTGTGGACATAGATAAAATAAACAGTAAGGTCTTGAAACTGAATGCCAAAATCGCCAAGAATAAATTAAAGTTAGAAAAGCTTCTGAAGAAGGTTTAATATTAATTCTTAGGAAAAAGTGTAACATTTATCTGATTGCTACGTCACATTTGTAGTTATTCATCTTAAAATCAATCAGAAAATGGAAGTAATTAATCACAACATCGCGTTACGGGAAGACCGAAACCTTTTGGTCGTTGCCCATTTAACCCAATATCTAGATTTCATCACCGGATTTGGAGGACTTATTGTGCCATTGGTACTTTGGCTTACCATGAAGGACTCGGTAGTTGGTATGGACGAACACGGCAAAGCAATAATTAATTTTCAATTGAGTCTAATTCTCTACGTAATCATAGGTATTCCAGCTCTCTTATTTGGTTTAGGAATCGTACTACTGATATTCGCAGGTGTTTTATCTCTCATAATGCCTATTGTTAATGCTGTAAAAGCAGGTAACGGAGAAGGTCCAAGTTATTTTGGGACGATAAAGTTCATATCTTAAAATAATGACATTGAAAAGGGGAGCTATTTAGCTCCCCTTTTACTTATTTAAAAATCTGATTATCACTAACTATTTAACATAACTGGCATTACTAACATTGTTACGTTTTCACCTTCGTCCAGGCCATCTATAGGAGTAAGTATGCCTGCTCTGTTTGGCAAGCTCATCTCTAGAGAAACCTCGTCAGAGCCTAAATTATTCAACATTTCGGTAAGGAATCTAGAGTTAAATCCTATTTGCATATCATCACCTTGATAACTACAAGTTAAACGCTCCTCCGCTTTGTTGGAATAATCAATATCCTCTGCAGAAATATTTAGTTCCGCGCCTGCTATTTTGAGTCTTATTTGATGTGTGGTTTTATTGGAAAAGATAGAGACCCTTCTAACGGAACTTAAAAACTGATTTCTGGCAATGGTTAATTTGTTAGGGTTTTCTTTTGGTATTACAGCCTCATAATTAGGGTATTTGCCATCAATTAATCTACAAATCAATTCTGTTTCATCAAAGGTAAACTTGGCATTACTATCGTTATATTCGATAACTACTTCTGATTCACTCCCCGCCAAAATACCTTTAAGCAGTGTAAGTGGTTTTTTAGGCATTATGAACTCAGCTACTTGAGAGGCCGTTACATCCGCTCGTTGGTATTTTACCAATTTATGTGCATCTGTAGCTACAAATGTTAGGCTTTCGGGTGAAAATTGAAAAAACACTCCACTCATAACGGGTCTAAGGTCATCATTACCCGCAGCGAATATGGTTTTATTTATCGCCGTGGCTAAAATGTCACCTAAAAGGGACGTGGAACTTGGGTTTGAAAGCTCAACCGCCTTAGGGAATTCCGCACCATCTGCATAGGCCAATGCATATTTACCATGATTAGAGCTGATTTCAACCGTATTGTTATCAGAGACAACGAAAGTCAACGGCTGCTCCGGAAAGGTTTTCAAAGTTTCCAAAAGTAAACGTGCCGGTACCGCAATAGTTCCCTCATTATCAGAATCTACATTGAGTACGGAACTCATTGTAGTTTCTAAGTCCGATGCGGAAACGGTTAATTTATCCTTGTTTAAATCAAAAAGAAAATTATCCAAAATCGGCAAGGTATTGCTGTTATTGATAACCCCACCTAAAACCTGAAGTTGTTTTAATAAATATGTGCTAGAGACTATGAATTTCATTCTTTATGCTTTGATTTCTTTTATGAGAACTGCGGTGCCTTTGTGAGAATGTCATTCACTATTATCAGCACTTCGTCTAAAACAAAGATATTTGAAATGCCTGTTCAAAGGAAACAAACTTATCAACAGTAAGGCGGTGTTAACTTTGGTCTAAAAGCACCGTAGAATCAACCAAATAAGGAATTTACACTAGAACATTACTTTAGTTATTAACGTTTTGTGTTTGGGAGGGTGTACCGGCCACCTTCTAAAAAGATAGAAGTACTAGAGCGTTCTTAAGTTTCTTATTTCAAAGAAAATCGATAATAATGGTATCTCTGTAATCTAGGCCCAATAGGGTAGAAGCTCCTCCTACGGTATTTAAATTACTTTTATAGATGGCCAACTCAATATATCCGGAGGAGTTGAACAATGCCAGTAAATCTCCGTCACCTTTTCGTTTACTTTTATCAAGAGAGAAATCAACGATATCGCTGTAGGCGTTGAATATTACTTTTATTTTATAGTTTCTGGCCTGTAGTTCAAAAGAACGCCCGTTCCTGTAGGCGTCAAATAAATGTTTTTGAATATTCGTGACCACGTTGCCGTAATTGTCAATATAGATAACACTCCCAATTATTTTTTTTCCATCATCAACAATACGGGGAGCGAACTCTCTTAGGCTTTTTGGTTCGGAGAAAGGTTTTCCAATAACCTCTAAAGTTCCTCCCCTGGCTAAATGGCAAGCTACTTGAACAAAAACACTCATAACGGGAAAAGAACCATGAATAGGGTCTGGAATATTGATTTCCATAACTTTTTCCGGTTTCATTTCTGAAGTTATAAGTCCGATTACCCCGGTATTTGCGCTTATAAAATAATGGCCGTCTACCAACACCGCTATATGTTTGTTTTCTGGTGTAGCCTCAGAATCTACACCTACTATGTGAATAGTGCCTCTAGGAAAATTATGGTACGAATTCTCCAAAATATAAGCACATTCATGAATATTAAAAGGGGTAATGTCGTGGGATATATCAACAATCTTAGCATCTGGCAATGCACTGTAGATAGAACCTTTTAGTACCCCAACAAAGTGGTCTTTAAGTCCAAAATCCGTAGTTAGTGTAATGATTGCCATGAAGCAATGTTGATATGTTTTTGACTGGGCAAAGTGAAAATTTGCTTAAATTTGATATACAAAATTAAACAAAAAAAGAGCCAAGCGAAATTAAACTTCACCTTGGCTTAATCTTATTAAATTCTACTATTTGAACGAACTGGTTTTAGAACTTACCGAAATTAGTCCAAGAGAGTTTTTTGGACAGCAGAATGAGAACATTGATCTTTTAAAAAAATATTTTCCAAAGCTTAAGATTGTAGCTAGGGGAAATAAAATAAAAGTCTATGGCGATGAAAGCCTTTTAGAGGAATTTGATAAACGTTTTGACATGTTGACGGAACATTTCGTTAAATACAATAAATTAGATGAAAATAGTATAGAGCGTGTCCTAACCAGTGAAACTTCCAATGACTATCAATCTTCTGCAAATAGCGGGGAAACTTTAGTGCATGGTGTAAGTGGAAAGCTGATTAAAGCTCAAACGGCGAACCAAAGACGTTTGGTGGATGCTGCCAAAAAAAATGACATGGTATTTGCTATAGGGCCTGCAGGAACAGGTAAGACCTATACAGGTGTGGCTTTGGCGGTAAAGGCCCTTAAGGAAAAGCAAGTGAGAAGAATTATCCTTACCAGGCCTGCCGTAGAGGCGGGGGAGAATCTAGGTTTCCTGCCAGGGGATTTACAGGAAAAACTAGACCCTTACATGCAACCATTATATGATGCGTTAAGGGATATGATTCCTGCAGAAAAATTGGCACATTTTATTGAAAATGGAACCATTCAGATTGCGCCTATGGCCTTTATGAGAGGACGTACTTTGGATAATGCCTTTGTGATTTTGGATGAAGCCCAAAATACTACACACGCCCAAATGAAAATGTTCCTTACCAGAATGGGAAAAAATGCCCAGTTCTTGATTACTGGTGACCCTGGACAGATAGATTTGCCCAGAAGAACTATTTCCGGATTAAAAGAAGCACTTTTGGTTCTAGCCAATGTTGAAGGCATAGAAATTATATATCTTGATGATAAGGACGTAATACGGCACAGGCTCGTAAAAAAGGTAATTGATGCCTACAGAAATATTGAACACCAAAATTAACAAAAGAATGCCCCAGACTATTTACGATACCAATTTTAACTTTCCCAACCAAAAGCATGTTTACAAAGGAAAGGTTAGGGAAGTCTACACCTTGGACAACGATGTATTGGTGATGATCGCAACGGATAGACTTTCTGCCTTTGATGTGGTAATGCCAAAGGGAATTCCTTTTAAGGGACAAATATTGAACCAGATAGCAACAAAAATGATGGCGCTCACCGCGGATATAGTTACCAATTGGCTTTCTGCCACACCAGACCCTAACGTAGCTGTCGGCGCACGTTGCGAACCTTTTAAGGTGGAAATGGTTATTAGGGGGTACATGTCCGGGCATGCCGCAAGAGAATATAAGGCAGGTAAGAGGATGCTGTGCGGTGTTCCGATGCCAGAGGGAATGAAAGAGAACGATAAATTTCCCACACCCATTATCACCCCTGCCACCAAAGCCGAAATGGGTGATCATGACGAGGATATCTCCAAAGAGGCCATTGTTGAAAAAGAAATCGTTTCTGCGGAAGATTACGCTGTTTTAGAAAAGTATACCTATGCCCTTTTTGAACGTGGTACCCAACTTGCTGCCGATAGAGGACTGATCCTAGTGGATACAAAATATGAATTTGGAAAGACCAAGGAGGGTAAAATTGTTCTGATCGATGAAATTCATACCCCTGATTCTTCGCGATATTTTTATGCGGATGGTTATGAAGAAAGGCAGGAGCGGGGAGAGGCTCAAAAACAGTTGTCTAAAGAATTTGTAAGGCAATGGTTAATTTCTAATGGTTTTCAAGGACTAGAAGGTCAGACCGTTCCAGAAATGTCAGACGAATATATTGCTTCGGTATCAGAAAGATATATAGAGCTGTATGAGAATATTACAGGAGAAAAATTCGTAAAAGCGAATACAGAAAATATTAAGGAGCGCATTGAACAAAACGTTACTGCCTACCTAAAATCAGTAGAATAGAAACTAAGGTTGTTCTTGCTTAACAATCACTTAGGAATACACCAACGGCCAAGCCGCCCTCTGAAGTTTCTTTGTACTTGGAATTCATGTCTTTGGCAGTCTCCCACATGGTCTGTACAACTTTGTCCAGTGGTACTTTTGCCTCTTTTGGGTCGGACCCCAATGCTAGTTCAGCAGCATTGATGGCCTTTATCGCACCCATTGAATTTCGTTCTATACATGGAATTTGAACCAACCCGCCAATAGGGTCACAGGTTAGCCCTAGATGGTGTTCCATGGCTATTTCCGCAGCCATTAGTACTTGTTCAGGAGAACCTCCCAGTAGCTCTGTTAGCGCCCCTGCTGCCATCGCCGAAGATACTCCTATTTCTGCTTGGCAGCCTCCCATAGCGGCAGAAATTGTAGCACCCTTTTTAAAAATACTTCCTATCTCTCCAGCGACCAGAAGAAATTGTTTGATGTGTTCAAAATTACCCGCATGGTTCTCTATCACCAAGTAATACATTAAAACAGCTGGTATTACACCTGCACTTCCATTTGTTGGTGCAGTGACCACTCTCCCCAATGAAGCATTAACCTCATTGACGCTAAGGGCGAAACAGCTTACCCATTGCAGTATTTGTCGGAACTTAACTTCAGTCTGCCTTATGGACTGTAACCATTCACTAGGGTTAGTGTAGGGAACAATTCCGATAAGGTTTTTATGCATTTCAAAGGCACGTCGTTTTACGTTAAGGCCTCCTGGTAACTTCCCTTCGGTATGGCATCCGGTATACATGCACTCCAGCATCGTATTCCATATGCGCAGCAATTCCTCGTCAATTTTGGCGTCGGTCCTTAACGATCGTTCGTTTTGCAATACAATTTCCGAAATAGATTTTTTTTCCTGTTCGCAGAAACGCAATAGTTCATCGCCTTTTTGAACGGGATAGGGAAAGGAATTAAATGCCGCTACTTTCTTTTTGGCATTTTTACGTTCTTCAACCACCACAAAACCTCCTCCAATGGAATAATATTTTTTTGAGGTCTTTTTACCCGATTTTAATCTGGCCTCGAACTGTAGACCATTCGCATGATAAGGCAGAAATTTTCTATTAAAAATAATGTCTGCCTTCGGGTCAAAATCTAGTTCAAATTTTCCGCCGAGATGTAGTTTTTTATTGAGGGTAACGTCTGAGACGAGTTCATGAACCTTATCAATGGGTATGTACTCGGGGTCAGTTCCTAGAAGCCCTAAAATGACGGCATAATCTGTTGCATGGCCCTTACCTGTTAATGACAATGAGCCGTACATCTGTACCTTTACCTCTACAACTTCTGTTAAGGTTCCCGATTTTTCTAAATCTTTTATCCATCTTTCGGCCGCTCTCCATGGACCTAAGGTATGCGAGCTAGAAGGCCCTACGCCTATTTTAAGCATATCAAATATGCTAATGCATTCTATTTGCAACATTGGTATTAGATTGTATGCTAATGTACAACGTTTGTCAATCCTACCAAACCTATCAGCGGTATTGTATGAAACTGACTCCGTAAATGACATCCTGTCAGTTTTGTTCCCTTGGCATATTGTTTGACATTTACTAATCGATTAAAAAATAATGCACTAATATTTTAAAACATATAAGATGAGTAAAATTATAGGAATAGATTTAGGCACTACCAACTCCTGTGTTTCCGTAATGGAGGGGAACGAGCCAGTGGTAATACCTAACGCAGAGGGAAAAAGAACAACTCCTTCCGTTATTGCGTTTGTAGAAGGCGGTGAAATTAAGGTAGGTGATCCTGCAAAGCGTCAGGCCGTTACAAACCCACACAATACCATATACTCCATAAAACGTTTTATGGGAAACAAGTTTTCGGAATCTAGCAAGGAGGCCAAGCGTGTGCCCTATAAAGTGGTAAAGGGCGATAATGACACACCAAGAGTAGATATAGACGGTCGTTTGTACACCCCACAGGAACTTTCTGCAATGATTCTTCAAAAGATGAAGAAGACCGCAGAAGATTATTTGGGTCAGGATGTGTCTAGGGCTGTTATTACCGTACCAGCATACTTCAACGATGCGCAAAGACAAGCTACGAAAGAAGCTGGTGAAATTGCAGGTCTTACCGTAGAGAGAATAATTAATGAGCCTACCTCTGCTTCATTGGCATATGGTATGGACAAAAAAGATACCGATCAAAAAATAGTTGTTTTTGATTTTGGTGGAGGTACGCATGATGTTTCCATATTGGAACTTGGTGATGGTGTATTTGAAGTATTGGCTACGGATGGCGATACGCATTTAGGAGGGGATGATGTTGACCAAAAGATTATAGATTGGTTGGCTGATGAGTTCAAATCTGAAGAAGGTATGGATTTAAGAGAAGACCCTATGGCACTCCAAAGATTGCGCGAGGCAGCGGAGAAAGCAAAAATAGAATTGTCTTCTTCTGCACAGACAGAAATTAATCTGCCTTATGTAACCGCAACGGCTTCTGGACCAAAGCACTTAGTTAGAACATTGACAAAAGCTAAATTTGAGCAGTTAATCGCTGATTTGGTAAAGAGAACTATTGAGCCATGTGCCACTGCTTTAAAAGCAGCCGGACTTTCAAAAAGCGATATTGATGAGATTATTTTAGTAGGTGGTTCTACTAGAATTCCCGCAGTGCAAGAAGCTGTGGAGAAGTTCTTTGGAAAGAAACCTTCAAAAGGCGTTAATCCGGACGAGGTTGTTGCCATTGGAGCAGCGATACAAGGTGGTGTTTTAACCGGTGATGTTAAAGATGTACTTTTATTGGACGTTACACCACTATCGTTAGGTATTGAAACTATGGGAAGCGTTATGACCAAGTTAATAGATGCCAACACCACCATTCCTACGAAGAAGTCTCAGATATTCTCTACCGCAGCAGATAATCAACCTTCAGTGGAGATTCACGTATTACAGGGAGAAAGACCTATGGCTTCGGATAACAAAACTATCGGTCGTTTTCACTTAGATGGTATTCCACCTGCACAAAGAGGTACACCGCAGATTGAGGTTACGTTTGATATCGATGCGAACGGAATCATTAAAGTATCGGCCACGGATAAGGCAACGAACAAAACGCAGGATATCCGTATCGAGGCATCATCTGGCTTAACTGAAGAAGAAATCCAAAAGATGAAGGCTGAAGCTGAGGCTAATGCGGAATCTGATAAGAAGGCAAAGGAGACTGCTGATAAACTGAACGAAGCCGATGGAATGATCTTTCAAACGGAAAAGCAATTGACCGAGTTTGGTGACAAGCTTTCCGATGATAAGAAAAAGCCAATTGAAGAAGCACTCACTGAGTTGAAAGCTGCTTATGAATCAAAAGATTTGGCGGTAATTGCACCAGCATTGGACAAAATAAACGAAGCATGGAAAGTGGCTTCCGAAGAAATGTACAAGGCACAAGCAGAAGCGCAACAAGCTGGTGGTGCTCCACAAGGAGGAGAGCCAACTGCTGATGCAGCACCAGAAGGTGATAACGTAGAAGACGTAGACTTCGAAGAAGTCAAGTAGCCTGTCCTGAGCATTTCGACCGGGCTCAATACAGGCTCCGCCGAAGGGTAGACTTCGAAGAAGTCAAGTAGCCTGTCCTGAGCATTTCGAACGAGCTCAATACAGGCTCCGCCGAAGGGTAGACTTCGAAGAAGTCAAGTAATTTACATAACAACAATATCGAAAAAGGGGCGGTATTCACCGCTCCTTTCTATTTTTGGTACATCTTTTGAAGTTTTTGAAGTAATTTAGATGCCATGGTAAAAAATTACATCCCCCAATTTTTATTTATTTTAATTTGTTTGCCTTTGGTGTTTTATGCCCAAGAGGTCAAAATTTTTACTCTAAAGGATTTCGATTTAAAGGATAGTGTTAAAACATGTTTGGTAAGCACTAGCTATGGAAAGGAGGAATACGACTTTAACCGAAAGGGGGTATTGACCAAATCGGTAACCAGATATAATGAGGCCGATTATGATGTGGTGTATTATAAATATCAAAATGATGAACTCATTGAAAAAAGGTCGGAGTCCTATAGAAACAATATTTTTGACCCAAGTACTTCAATTGCCCACTTCTATAAGCTAGACACTTTAAACAACGTCAAGATTACCGAAAAAATAGTTTCTTATGAAGAGGAGTTTTTAGATCAATACGTATATCATTATGATGAAAAGGGAGATATGGTTAAAATCATTCGCACCAATAATGATGGTATAGATGAGACCTTAATAGAATACAAAAAATATAAAGGGGAATACACGGTAACGTATCTTATAAATAATGAACCGCTAAAATCCATTAGGACCTCTCAGTTAAAGAAAAAGAACGGTACTGTTCAAAAGGTAGTGTTAACAAAGGAATATTTAAAGGGAGAAGCCAACAAAGCCTTTGAAGAGGTTTTTAACGAAAAAGGACTTTTGGTAGCACAACAAGAATTTGAATATAATATCGCAGAGAAGACTTTTGTGCCCACTAAAAGAACCATATATACCTATGATGACAATGACATGTTAGTGGGTGAAGCCTCTAAAAATGGCGATGAGGTTATGAAGAAAGAGTACGTTTATCAATATGATAGAGAAGGAGAAGGTAATTGGATTAAACAAATAGTGCGCCCTGAGAATACTTACAAGACTAGAAAAATAACCTATTATGTCCCAGAAGTAATGGAAAAGGAATAGTCCATAGAATTCTACCCTTTAATCTGGATTAAAGTGTTTTGGAGACTTGGACTGAGCCAATTTATTTCTTTAACCTATCCCATTCTTGTTTTAATAGACCATAACAACAGGTATTTCTTTTATAACCGTCTAGCAGGTACACATCCCGACGTAAAACTCCTTCCAAGGTGCACCCTAGTTTTTCCATCGCTTTTCTAGAAACTATATTTCTCTCGTCCACTCTAAATTCTACTTTTTCGAATTCCATTTTCTCGAAAGCATGGGATAACATTAATTGTTTCATATGGCTGTTTAAGCCACTCCCTTGAAATTCTTTACCAATCCAGGTAGCTCCTATATGTAAAACTTTATTTTTTCTATTGATGTGCATGTATCTGGTACTGCCGGCATATGAATTATTTTTCTTGTCATACACTATAAAGGGAATACTTTTTCCTTCTGATTGTTGCGCTAGTGCTAATTGCACGTAGCGCTTCAAGGATTCGGGACTGCCTATGTCCGATGGAGAATATTGTATCAGTTTTTCCTCGCTGGCTATAGGAATTAAATGTGCATAGTTTTCTAACGTTAAAGGTGTAAGTTTTACTCTTCTATCTTCCAATATAACGCCCATGATTACTACACTAATGAATTGATGATTTCCTTTTCAATTTCATGACCGCCATTAAAGGTAATCTGTTTTGCCTTTCGGTGAAAAAGGGAATTCATTTTTTCGGTTTCACTTTTCACACGCTCTTCAGTAAGATATTCGTCCGAGTCACCTATAATACCTATAATTTCTGTTTTCGTATCGCTCAGAAATAGGAAGTCTGATGGTGTTAGTTCGTTCGGAATTCCACCGGCATAAAAAACCAATTTATTACACGGTATTTGATAGTTTGCTACCCATCTTGCCGCAATAGAAACGCCTTGAGAGAAACCGAATATTATTAGCTTACAATTCTTGGGTAAAGTTTCTTCTTTCATAATTGCATTGATGTAAGTCATTACATTTTGCGTTTCTTGTTTGGTGTCTTCTTTTGTGAGCCAACTGGCGCCCACATGCTTAAACTCGTTTTTTAAGTAATATTTAGAAGGAGCTTGCGGAGCAATAATGTAGTTTTCGTCTGCTTCCAATTCTTTAAAATGTTTTAAGAAATACCTGCTTAAATAGCCTAGACCATGAAAAACAATCCAAACATTTTTTGTCTTAGGACCTATGTTATTTAGCGTTTCGTAAGAATTAGTGGTAGAATAGGTTATGGTTTTTCTGGTCATTTCGTTCAAATTAGTATCGTTGCCGTGGTTGCTAATCTATTCCTTAATTTTACAATAAAAAAGATGAGTGGTCATAAAGATAAAATACTAGAGGTTTGTAATGCATCATCCAAGAATACGATGATGGAAACCTTGGAAATAGAATACATAGACGTTGGAGAGAATTTCTTGGTAGGGAAAATGCCTGTTACGTCCAAAGTGCACCAACCAGACGGTGTCCTGCACGGTGGTGCCATGGTTGCTTTGGCTGAAAGCGTAGGAAGTACGGCTTCTTATATTTTTTTGAACGCCCAAGAATATTATATACGGGGTATTGAAATATCGGCCAATCACGTAAAAAGTGTAAAAGAAGGTTTCGTTTTTGCAAAAGCAGTTGTTGTTCATAGAGGGCGAACCACTCAACTTTGGGAAATTAAAATAACGAACGAGGCTAATGAACTAGTTTCTATATGCAAGTTGACTACTATTGCACTGCCAAAAAAGTAGTCAAATGAATACACTTTTAGCACTTGCAAAAGAAAGTCTGGGGCAGTCACATCCTTTTGTTCTTTACAAAAAACCAAGAGAAGAAACACTTCATGGAATTTTTCAGAAAGACGATAGTTTAAACTTGGTAAAGGATTTAAAGGAAGTGGGTTTTGTTTTTGCTCCATTTGATAGTAATGCTCCTAGTATTCTCTTGAAGCCGGATAATGTTATGAAAGGTAGCATTGACTTCGACATCCCTGATAGGGCTTCTGTCAGGAAAAATCTAGATTTAGATCACACAGACCGCACACGATATATGGACTTGGTCTCAAGCGCGGTAGAGACCATAAAATCCAACGAATTTAAGAAAGTCGTATTATCCAGAAAGGTAGAAGTTAGTTATACCGATTCTCCGATTACTTTGCTAAAAAGGCTTATTAAAACCTATGGTAATGCATTCTGTTATTTATGGTATCACCCAAAAGTAGGGATTTGGTTGGGTGCAACCCCGGAGATATTGGTACAAAGGAGCGGGGTTAATTTTACGACTATGTCCTTGGCCGGTACGCAAGCTCATAACGATGCACTGAAAACACCCGTGTGGTCCAATAAAGAATTGGATGAACAAAGATTGGTTACGGATTACATAGCCGAGAACCTGAGACCTGTAACAACAGAACTTCATAAATCGGCCTTAGAAAGTGTTAGAGCAGGTCAGCTTTGGCATCTGAGAACGAAACTTTCCGGACAAATGGGAACAAATGATTTTGGTGAACTAACTAAGAAGCTTCATCCAACCCCGGCCGTGTGCGGAGTTCCTTTGGAATCTTCCAAAAAATTCATCTTAGAAAATGAAGGTTATCATAGGTCTTTTTACACCGGTTACTTAGGAGAGTTGAACTTTAAGAAAGCTAGCACTCGAAATAGGAACGCTAGAAATACAGAGAACAATGCATACAGAACGGTTGCAAGTTCATCGGAATTATATGTGAATTTACGCTGCGTACAACTTAAAGATAAGAAGGCCATTATATATGTTGGTGGAGGTATCACTGCAGAATCTGACCCCTTTAGGGAATGGGAAGAAACTGTACACAAAAGCGGAACCATTTTGAATATTTTGTAGGTTTAGGCAAGTAACTATTGGGTTTTAAAATTTGCAGGTCGTATTTTTGTAAGTAATGAAATACTCCACAATACCACTGGCCCAGACTATTACTCAGCATTGTCAAGCCAAGGGAATATCTAACATTGTAATTTCACCTGGATCTAGGAACGCACCTTTAATAATTTCCTTTACTGAAAACCCTTATTTTAACTGTTACAGTATTGTCGATGAGCGTTGTGCGGCCTTTTTTGCACTCGGTCTAGCACAGTATTCCGGAAAGCCAGCTGCCTTAGTATGTACCTCTGGCAGTGCACTTTTAAACTATTATCCCGCCGTAGCGGAAGCCTTTTATAGCGAGATTCCATTAGTCGTAATCTCTGCAGATAGGCCGTCTTATAAGATTGATGTGGGTGACGGCCAGACCATTCGTCAGGATAATGTTTTTGATAGGCATATAGGTTATAGCGCAAACCTTAAACAGGATTTGACACATGCAATGGATAGAATTAAGAGGTACAGGCCAGAATGGATTGATCAGTTATCTGTGGAAAATGAGCAAAACAAGGTTCAGGCATATAATGATAACGAACTCAATAAGGCAATCAACATCAGTATTCATGAATATACCCCTGTTCATATTAACGCCCCTTTTGAAGAACCCTTGTATGAAGTTTTAAAGGAATCTACCCTTCAGCCCAACCTAGATTTCTATGAAAATAGTGAAGCGGCAGGCTCTGTTGACGATGAGATTATATCGGCCTGGCAAAAGGCGAAGAGAAAGATGGTTTTGGTAGGTGTAAATCCTCCAAACTCCGTTGCTCAAGAATGGTTAAATCATATTGGAAGTGACCCATCGGTTATAATGCTAACAGAAAATACATCTAATATACATCACCAGAACTTTTTTTCTAGTATAGATACGTTAATCGCTCCTATGGAATTATCAAAGGACAAGGAGGTTTTATTTCAAGAATTACAGCCGGATATTTTATTGACTTTTGGAGGTTTAATCGTATCAAAAAAAATAAAGGCCTTTTTACGTTCTTTTGGTCCTGAACGGCATTACCATGTAGGACAGAAAAAAGCAAACGATACGTTTTTCTGTCTAACAAGACACCTCAAAATGCCTGCACAAGATTTCTTGTCCAACATATATACAAAGAAGAAAGAAACCGTACACAGTGATTACTATGCTAAATGGAATAGGGTTAGGACCAAATATCTTAGAAAGAGAGAAAGTTATTTAACTCAAATTCAATTCTCGGATTTTTTAGCATTCTATATCATTGCGCAACGAATACCGGATAATTTACAACTACAGTTAGCCAATAGTTCCACAGTAAGGTATGCTCAGTTGTTTGATTTGGATAAAACCATAAAAGTATATTGTAATAGAGGTACTAGTGGAATAGACGGGAGCACGTCAACAGCCATAGGAGCTTCTTTAAACGCTGAATCACCAACACTCTTGATTACCGGGGACTTGAGTTTCTTCTATGATAGTAATGCGTTGTGGAATAATTACATACGCAAGGATTTTAGAATTATTCTTATTAATAATGGGGGAGGAGGTATTTTTAGAATATTACCTGGCAAGGATGATTCAGAAAACTTTGAACGATTTTTCGAGACCAAACATCAACTAGACGCAAAGGCACTCTGCGCGATGTATGGATTAGATTATAGTGCTGTCAATGAAAAAAAATCTTTAGAAAAAAAACTTGTAACTTTCTTTGAACCTTCCAGTAAACCGCAGCTTTTGGAAGTGTTTACGCCAAGGTTGAAGAATAATAAAATTTTGGTGGATTACTTTCATTTCATATCTTAGTTCTTGTTAACCATTAATTATAACAAATAAGACACTGTTAATTATGAGTAAAAGAGATGATTTAATTACTAAGTATGCTGCGGACATTAAGGACAAATTTGGTGAAAGTGCAGATATGGATTTGCTAACCAAGGTTACGATTGGCTTAGGCCCTTCGATTTATAATTTGGATGCTTCTAAAGTATCTGGAGGTGATGATAAAGAATTACAAACAGTAAAAAATAACTACCTGATTAAAAAATTAGGCTTAAAAGACAGTCCTGAATTGATGGACGCTATTAAAAGTGTACTAGATAAGTACGGTTCGTCTAATAAGAACAAACATAGAGCAGTTGTTTATTACATGCTTTGTAAGCATTTTAATAAAGCATCTATCTATTAGATAATCGACATTAAAAGTTAAAGGCCGTTTCTTTAGAACGGTCTTTTTTTGTTGAATAAATTTAAGATGTCACTAATTGTAATAGTAGTATGGATAGAAAGCTTAATTTTGTCCTATGATCGATTTAGGAAGAAAAAATAAACTGGAAATTCTTAGGGATACAAGCGTTGGCCTTTTCTTGGGTGATGGCGAAGGTAATGATGTTTTATTGCCCAATAAGTATGTGCCGGCCGATTATGAAATAGGGAAATTCATAGAAGTTTTTTGCTATTTGGATTACGACGAAAGGCCTGTGGCCACTACTCTTGAGCCTTATATTATGCTTGGGGAATTTCGTCTGTTACAAGTAGCGGAAATCAATGAATACGGAGCTTTTATGGAATGGGGTCTTGAAAAACACCTTCTTGTTCCTTTTAGAGAGCAACGAGATAAAATGAAGCAAGGGCAATGGTATGTAGTACATTGTTATTTAGATCAAAAATCAGGAAGACTCGTCGCATCGAACAAATTAGATAAATTTCTAAGTAACGACCACTTAGAATTAAGGGAATGGGACCAAGTAGATTTGGTGGTTACCAGGCAAACGGATTTGGGCTGGGAAGTAATTGTTAATGAGCGGCACAAGGGTCTGGTATACTTTAATGAGGTATTTAAAGCGATTAATATTGGTGACGTCATCCCCGGATGTGTAAAGAAAATTCGAAAGGACAATAAAATTGATATTTCCCTTCAGCCTTTAGGAAGTAGGGTTTTGGAGCCAGCCGCCAATAAGATATATGAAGTGCTTAAGGAAAACGGGGGATTTCTTGCGCTACATGATAAATCTAACCCAGAGGAAATTAGAGATATGATGCAAATGAGTAAGAAGGCCTTTAAGAAAGGATTGGGCACACTTTATAAAGCGAGAAAAATAACGATAGGCGAAGATGGAATCAGTATTGCTACCGATTAAGACGACTATGTAGGTTTTTTCTTAAATATTTGATTTGCAATGTTATAAGGAATATTATTTCTTTTTTATTAGGAAACTATTTTAGAAATTCTATTTTTGTAGTACTGAATGATTTAAGCTTGTACCGTAATTTGCAATTTTAAACTTTTAAGAGCATAAAAGGTCCCTAAAAGATATAGACAATGCCATTTATAGAAGAAAGCGATCTATTAGAACTACATAAAGACGTTGATAAGGCTCAAATTATCAACGAGCGTTTGTTGGATCAAATTAAATTCAAAAATAAAGAACTTAAGAAAAGTAAAATTCAACGTAATATTTTTGCAGGTATAACGGCATTCTTTTTGATAGGAGGACTAGCCTTTGGTTCTCTCGCAGCTGGCCTAAGTATGTCGAACAATTACGACAGACAAAACAATAATCTCCTTGTTTCAATTGACAGTTTGGACGCCATTAAAACAAGAATCGATAATTTAAAGGTTCAGAACGAGGAGTTAAGTTTGGTAAAGGAATTTTATCTGGCCAAGGAATTTTTAGAAAAAGAGAAAATTTACTCAGTGCAGGTGAAATCTTTTGTGGATAACAACGTAACACTGGCTTCAGAAGCGCTCACCAACACATTGTTCGTTAAAACAAATCCTTTTTATTCGTACTCACTCGGTAATTTTGAAACGCTTGAAGAAGCACAGTCGTTTAGGAAACAACTGGTTGATATTGGTTTTGAAGATGCTTTTGTAGCTTCATACAAAGAAGGTAAAAGAATTCAAATAGAAGACCCTTATTAGTGCGTAAACTAAGCGCATGGATTAATGCTGCTAGGCCTAGAACGCTACCCCTATCCATTTCGGGAATACTGATTGGTACTGCTTTAGCGGGCTATCTTGGCGATGGCAATACAACACTCTTCTGGTTGGCAATTTTCACTACCATTGGTTTTCAGATCACTTCAAATTTTGCGAATGACTACGGAGATGGTGTAAAAGGAACCGATAATCATAATAGGGTTGGTCCTAAAAGAGCACTACAAAGCGGGTTGCTGTCACGGAGCACCTTAAAGAGGGGTATCATTTTTTCCGTAATTATTAATATTCTTTTGGTCATAGCTTTGATCTATACGGCTTTTGGAAAAGAGAACCTTGTTCTGTCCTTGACATTTCTTCTACTTGGTGCCTTAAGTATATGGGCGGCAATTAAATATACTGTAGGAGATACGGCCTATGGTTACAAAGGTTTAGGGGATGTTTTTGTTTTTGTATTCTTTGGTTTGGTCAGTGTTTTAGGTTCCCTATTTTTATACACCTCTTCCTTCTATCTATTGGGTTTGTTACCTGCCACAAGTATTGGTTTGCTTAGTGTCGGTGTGTTGAATTTAAATAATCTAAGGGACTTTAACTCCGATAAGGAATCAGGTAAGAATACCGTAATCGTGAAAATAGGTTTCGAAGCAGGAAAAAAGTACCATTACGTACTTCTTTTTGGCTCGTTCATAAGCTTAGCCCTATTTATATTCTTGACGTATAAGCACTGGAGTCAGTTATTATGTCTTCTTTCATTTGTACCTATAGTATTGCATGCGTTCAAAGTTAAAAATACGGCTATTCCCAAAAACTTGGATCCCGAACTCAAAAAGTTGGCGTTGAGTGCTTTTGCAATGGCATTGCTCTTTTATTTGGGATACAATTATTTTTTGTAATTTTGAGTGTAAACCATCTAAACCACAAATAAACTTGGAGCAACCTATTAAAATACTTATCGTGGAGGACAATGTTATCATCGCTGATGATATGCAGTCCATGTTGGAGGAAATCGGTTATGAGATTGTAGACAATGTTATTGTTTATGAGCAGGCTGTCGAAGTGTTGAAAACGCAACAGGTAGACCTTGTTTTAATAGATATAATTCTAGCATCTGATAAGACCGGTATAGATTTAGGAAAGCATATCCGTGAGAATTATGACATTCCTTTCATATTTGTAACGTCAAACTCTGATAGGGCTACGGTAGAAAATGCCAAGACCGTTAAACCAAACGGTTATCTTGTAAAGCCTTTTGAGCAACAAGATCTGTATACTTCTATAGAAATTGCCTTATCTAATTTTATTTATGGCAAGCAACCAGGGAATAGCGGTGTAAATGAGGGAACGGTCAACAAGGATGTACCGATGTCCAATTCCATATTAAAAGATTCCATTTTCGTAAAAAAACAACACCTCTATTATAGAATTCAGTTCGGGGATATACAGTTCATAAAGGCAGATAATGTTTACTTAGAGGTGAATACGGTTGATAAGAAGTTTCTGGTAAGGTCTCCTTTAAAGGATTATTTAGAAAAGCTGCCGAAGAATAAATTTTACAGGGCGCATAAATCCTATATCGTTAATGTAGATCATATCGATGCTATCAATTCAAAGGATATTATGATTAATAATACCCTGATTCCTATCTCTAAAGACTTTAAGGAGTTCATTATTTCTGCTATGAATTCATGACGTCTGAATAACGCATTTTAAAAATCACTTCTTTAGGAGTGATTTTTTTTGGTTCATGGGAAATTATTATGAATCGTGATCTTATCGTCTTTATGCGGCACATCAAATCATCGATGAAATGCAGGTAATAACGCTGAACCGCAAGTCTTTTGGGCTAGACAAAGTTTCACAACAAAATAGACCCTTTACACAACAATATTCCCATACCTGGTTGCTTATATAATATTTTTGTAAAAGGAGGGTGCTGTTATTCGTTTTAGATTCCAGTTGCACAGTTCAATTCGTAATTATTACGGTGAACCGTGCATTTAAAACCCTTTTGAAACTTTTGGCGGTTATTGATACGGTTGTACTCTTAGAACACCAACTTATTGAAACCGATTAAATTCGTTACACTTCGTTAGAAATTATGATGAAGGGTTAACAACAAAAATTTAGCAATATCAAAGAATAGTTCTAAGTTTGATATGGTGTCTTAATATGATATGAAAAAAAACGGTTATTCAAATCTTTTTTTAATTACTGTGTTCCTGCTCATGGCCTTTTCGGTTTCTGCTCAGGATTCCCTAGACGCTACTGATTATTACCAGCAATTTCAAGAACTCGAAGATTCAGAGTTGAGGTCTACCTTTTTCTTCGGTACTCCGGATAGATATAATCAGAATTCTGCTTATGATTGGTTAGACACCGTGAACGTTTACTTGAACAGTTCCCAAAAAACAAAGGACTCCACCGGTATTGTTAATTATAAGTTGATGCAAGGTCAACTTTACTACGATTTAGGGGACTATGAAAAGAGTCTCGCCATTGTCAAAGAGCTGTATGAGGAAATAGATTCTTACGATATTGTCACCAAATCGCTTATTTTGGAATTGATGGATGCTGATTATGCCAGATTGGAACTGTATGAAAAGCAAATAGAGGTCAGAAGACGCAAACGAGAGTTAGGTATTACTAAGAACATTGCCTTCTATGACATCTATTCTAGCTTAGGTCAGCACAGAAAGGCTATGAAGGACTATATGACCGAGGAGAAAAAGGAAATTGAAGATGGCGACTTTTATGCACAGGCCGTATATAACAACAATATTGGAAATTATCTTAGGCTAGATAAATCCACACCCACCGCGTTAACACAGTTTAATAAAGCCAATGCCCTGATAGATGTTTATTTTAGCGATGTTATACAGGTAAAATCAGATAACCAACTTGTACAGGCAAACCTCCTAAAAGGCATTATCTTAGGTAATATTGGAAAATGTTATGTTCAGTTAAAGGAGTATGAGGAGGCCATTCCGTATTTGGAAAAAAGCATTGAGGCAATAAAAAAATATAACCCGGGCAAATTTTCGTCAGACTTAGTGGAAAATACCTTGGAAATTGCCGAGTGTCAGTTAAACCTGAACAATTTTGAAAAGGCGACGGACTATTTAAGTGATGGCTTAACGCCGGTTAAAACGGAGAATATTCTTAAGAAAAATCGTCTTTATGCCTCTTATTACGATAAGACCGGAGATTATAGGACTTCCAATACCTATCTAAAAAGAAATACTAGAATAAGGGATTCTATAGAATTTAATGAGTCAAATATAAGAAATCAGCAATTGGCTGCTGTCATTACTCAAGAAGTAGAGTATTCCAAGGATATGATCGAGCAGCAAAAGGCGGATTTAGAGCAATCAAGAAATGATATTGCTGCTAAGGATGAAAGGATAAGTTTGGTGTTCATTTCTTTGATATTCACTTTGCTGGGGTTTGCGGGGTTGGTGTATGCCTACTTAAAGAGTATTAAGAACCAACGTTTAATAGCGGAGCAGAAACATATTATAGAAAACTCATTGGTAGAAAAAGACTCTCTATTAAAAGAAATTCACCATAGAGTGAAGAACAATTTGCAGATGGTTTCGAGCTTGTTGAGCCTTCAGACTAAGAATACGCGAAGTAAGGCTGCAATTGAAGCACTAGAGGAAGGAAAAAGTAGGGTGAAAGCCATGGCGCTCATTCACCAAAAATTGTATCAGAATGACGACTTGTCGGTAATAGAAATGCAGGGTTACATCGAGAGTCTTATTAACAGTGTACAGTCAGTCTACAAGAAGGGTGGTCATAATATTAATATCACTATAGACGCTGAAGGTGTAGAGCTTGATATTGATAGGGCGATACCTTTTGGACTAATATTGAACGAACTTGTTTCTAACTCCTTTAAATACGCTTTCCCGCAAAACGAAGAGGACGGTAAAATATATATTCATCTTAGAAAAATAGCGGGTAGGGAAGGCTTTTTTGAATATACCGATAATGGCGTGGGTCTGCCGAAGGATACCGAAGAACGGGCAAACTCTTCCATGGGTATTCGTCTAATGAACAGACTCGCAAATCAGCTACAGACCAATTTAAATACGGATAAGACCTCTGATGGAGTTCGTTTCTGGTTCAATTTCAAGTAGTACGGTTTTAACGAACCGCACTTTTTAGAACAACCCGGTGTAGCATCTTTGGAAAGAAGCGTTTTAGATAGACTCCAAAAGTTTCCTTACCACCAATATATACTTCAAATTTATTTTTCTCTATCGCCTTTATGATTTTAGCGGCGCATTCGTTTGGAGACATTCCATTGGCCGTAGCTTCGTCCTGTTTTCTTTGTTGACTGCCATCTCCTACTAGTGCATTTTTTGCCACATTGGTTTGAATGAATCCTGGACATACAAGTGTAACGTTAATATGGTCTTTTTCATGTTCCATCCGCAAGACATCGAAGAAGCCATGAAGGGCATGTTTAGCGCCACAATACCCGGACCTGTAAGGTGAACCAAATTTTCCCATAAGGCTTGTAACCGTAACAAAATGACCATCTTTTTCGGCTAAAAAATATGGAAGTAATGACTTTGTTAATTTAATAGTTCCCAGATAGTTAACGTCTATCATTTTTTTAAATACTTCAAACTTAGTGTTTTTTATTAAAGAGCGTTGACTTATACCACCGTTATTGATTAAAATGTCTATTCTGCCATAGAACGCAATAGCTCTTTCGGTTGCTTCGGAGAGTGTATTAAAAGCTGCTAAATCCAAAGGTAAAATAGATACCTTTTCTGGATTTTTGCAGTTATTTTTAACGCTTAATAATGCTTCAGATCTCCTTGAGGAAATGATAAGAAAGCAACCTAGTTCGTTCAATCTATAGGTCAATGCTTCCCCTATACCGGAGGATGCGCCGGTAATCCATATTTTTTTTCCTTGTATATGCCCCATCTTGTTCTTTTAGACCGCTAAAATATACCTAAATTTATAGGCTTAATATGAAAGCCACTTATAAAAAACACATACTTAATTTTAAACGGCCTAGCGGAACTTCTCGTGGAACCCTAAAGACCAAGGAAACATGGTTCCTTATTTTGAAGGATAGTGGACGGTACGGTATAGGGGAATGTGGTGTATTTAGGGGCTTAAGTTATGATGATGTGCCCAATTACGAGGAAAAGCTAGCCTGGGTGTCTCGGAATATTAATCTCGGGGAACGAGAGTTGATAAAAGAACTGAAACATTTTCCTAGTATTCAGTTTGGTTTGGAACAGGCATTTTTGTCCCTAGCGGCACAAGATTCTTTTAAACTATTTCATACGCCGTTTGTTAACGAGTATAAGCCTATAGCAATAAACGGACTCATCTGGATGGGTGATATCGACTTTATGCACGAACAGATTCAGCGCAAGTTAGAAGAAGGATTCTCTTGCATCAAAATGAAGATAGGAGCGGTTGATTTTAGTAAGGAAATAACATTGTTGCAATCCATTAGAAATCGATTTGATAAAGACGAAATAGAATTACGGGTAGATGCCAATGGTGCATTTTCTTCGGTTGAAGCTTTGGATAAATTGAGAATACTTTCAACCCTTGATCTTCACTCCATTGAACAACCTATCAAAGCAGGACAATGGAATGCACTCAAAGAATTGTGTAGTAAGACACCCTTGCCAATTGCATTGGATGAAGAACTGATAGGAATCGTAGATATTGAAAAAAAGGACGAACTGCTAAGAACGGTACGCCCTCAGTATATTATTCTAAAACCAAGTCTGGTCGGTGGTTTTCAGGGTAGTGAGGAATGGATATCCATTGCGGAAAAATATAAAATCGGTTGGTGGGTTACCAGTGCATTGGAAAGTAATATAGGGTTAAACGCAATTGCACAATGGACCTCCGTTTTAAATAGTAATTTGCCGCAAGGCTTGGGTACAGGGGCGTTATTCACTAATAATATCGATAGTCCTTTGGAGGTAAGAAACGGGAGTTTATACTATAACCCAAAAAAGGTTTGGGATAACAAGTTAATAAAGAATTTATGTACATAGAGCAGGGATATAAGGGTTTAAGTGAAGCATGGAGATACGTGCTCGGTATTATTGCCGTATTTTTTGTTTGGCAAATATTGGGAGGCGTTCCTTTAGTGGTCGCTTTAATTTTAAAGAGCGACTCCCTTGCTGTTTTAGGGAGTGGGGATTTAGGTGTAATGTCCAATATACTCGGTTCCAACACCTTCTTGTTTCTGATGCTACTAACTTTTGCTATTGGGCTAGGAGCATTATTCCTATTCGTAAAATTTGTTCATAAACAATCGTTGACCTCTTTAACTACGGCAAGAAAGAAAATAGATTGGTCTAGAATACTGTTCGCTTTTGGTCTATGGGCTATTATCTCCGTACTTTTTATTTTTCTGGATATGTATTTGGCACCGGAAGACTATGAATATAACTTTCAAATGACACCGTTCCTCATTTTAGCTGTAATTGCTATCGTGATGATTCCCCTGCAAACCAGTATGGAGGAATATTTTATTAGAGGTTATATGTTACAAGGCTTAGGGGTTATGGCTAAAAACAGATGGTTCCCTCTGGTATTTACATCGTTATTATTCGGACTCATGCATATTCTCAATCCTGAGGTCGAAAAATTGGGTTATGGAATTTTAATCTTTTATATAGGTACCGGTTTTTTCTTAGGTATTGTTACGCTAATGGATGACGGGCTAGAGCTCGCAATTGGCTTTCATGCAGCGAATAATTTAACCGCTGCATTACTGGTCACGGCGGACTGGACCGCTTTTCAGACACATTCCGTTTACAGGGATATCTCAGACCCTGTTCTGGGTTGGGACGTTTTGATTCCGGTTTTTGTAGTTTTCCCAATATTATTATTGATTTTTTCTCAGATATACGGATGGTCCAATTGGAAGGAAAAACTTACCGGCAAAGTATTGTCCATGAAAGAGTTCCAAGCTAGAAAAGAAACTGAAGTTGAACAGCGTTAATGTACATCCTGATTTTGCCCTTAACGGTTTGTCCTATACAGAGACGGACCTCACCGAACTGGCCTATAGTTATGTCAAGGAAGGGTCGGAGTTCGAGAAAAAATTGGGTGATTTTTTATTGGACTGGTTACAGCCCTCCCATGAAATTGGTGTCCAGACTTCTGGTTCTACGGGAACACCCAAGCGTATTTCTATTTTGAAGGAACACATGGTCAATTCGGCCATGGCCACAGGAGATTTCTTCGCATTAAAACCAAAGGATACCGTGCTGCATTGTTTACCCATGACCTATATCGCCGGAAAAATGCTAATGGTGCGTGCATTGGTATTAGGACTACATATTGATGTGATTGAACCTAAATCTAGTCCACTTACATCCGATGAAAAAAAATATAGTTTTTCGGCCATGGTACCGCTGCAACTGCGGAAAAGTATCAATTTCATAGATTCTATTGAAAAGTTAATTGTTGGCGGAGCTCCTTTTTCTCAAGATTTAAAAAATCTAGTGCAAGATAAAAGGTGTCAAATTTATGAGACCTATGGTATGACGGAGACTATTACACATATCGCTGCTAGAAAAGTCAATGGAGCCGTTCAGGGCGACTCTCGATTGTCAGCACTTCCTTTTAAGGTGCTACCAAAAGTTAAGATTTCTACAGATCAAAGGAATTGTCTCGTTATTGATGCGCCACATATCTCGGAGGAAACTGTGTATACCAATGATATTGTTGAACTTACTTCAACATCGGAGTTTCTTTGGTTAGGTAGACATGATAATGTGATCAATTCCGGGGGCATAAAATTAATTCCAGAGCAAATAGAATCAGCACTCTCCGCTCTTATTGATAATCGATTCTTTGTCGCCGGTAAACCGGACAAAAAATTAGGTGAGAAATTGGTTTTGATTGTAGAAGGCAAATTGAATCGGGAAGAGGTTCTTATGAAAATAAGGCGTAGCGGTATTCTTGGAAACTATCAAATACCCAAAGAAGTAATTATGGTGGCGAAGTTCAAAGAAACCAAAAATGGTAAGATAATGCGTAATGAGACTGTCAAATTACTTGGCAATTAATGGGCGTCTATAGCTTCCTTTGCCATCTGTTTTAGTAAATCTGCCGTTGCTTCTTCTAGTGAAGCGGTGTAGTTATTTTTAGTGGGATCTTCGTTATATATGGCATAATAAAACATACTTGCCGCTAGAAAAGAACCGGCTATACTTGGATGCACTCCGTCCGGATTATAAAGGTTGATAGTTTCTCCGTTGGCATTCTTAAAATCTCTAAAAGCTACTCCTACCGGAACAACTTTAGCTTTTAAAAGCACACCTGTCTCTTCATAGGTTTCGATAATTTTGGACAACATTTCTGGCTCGTCTTCGTAAGCCCAGGTTAAAAAAAGATAAAGCTGCGTATCATTGTTAGTAATGGCAAACTTAAAGCTCTCCATAGCAACCTTAGCACCAAGCTTGTCGTTGGCCGCTTTAAACGTATTCTCTTGAAGCACTACAATGTCCCATTTTTTTGATTCTAGTATAGAAGTGGTACTGTTGTTTTCTAAATGCTCATCGAGCGTATAGCCATCAAAGGCCGAGCGTTCTATTAATGGTTCGTAAGAGAGGTTTAAGTTGTCTAAAAAACCTTTTAAATAAAAATCCACGCCTTGGTTAAAACGGGTATGACTGTTTTCTATAAAAAGTACGTTCTGTGGTCTAAATGGTATCTCTATGGTGTCTTCTTTCTCGGGTTCGTCCGTACGGTCTTCGGAGCAACTTATCATTAGAAAAAGTAAGGGTATAAGAACCAAAATTTCTTTCATTTTAAAAATGGAATATTTCATCATTTAAAGGTACTTCTATTTTTCTGTACCTAAAAAAAACGTATTTTAAACCAAAAATTTAAAAATGCATAACGTTGTTAAACTTATATTTCTACTCATTGTTTTACAGGTTTCTGGACAACAAATTTTGCCTGAAAACAAACGGGCCATGGTGGTCGATGAAATTTTAGAAAATCGTTTTAATAATTTGCTTCCGCAATTGATGGACGCTTCCGATATTGATATGTGGGTCGTTATTTCTAGGGAATATAATGAAGACCCGGTGATCAAGACCATGCTTCCGGCTACTTGGTTAAACGCAAGGAGAAGAACTATTCTTTTATTTTACAGAGATAAGACCAATAATACCATTGAAAAACTAGCGGTTGCTCGCTATAATGTAGGAAAGAGTATTAAATCCGCTTGGGATAAGGAAAAGGAACCGAACCAGTGGAAGCGGCTCATGCAGTTGATTTCCGAGCGAAATCCTAAGAAAATAGGGCTCAATTTTTCTAAGGATCACAATATTGCAGATGGATTGGATAAGACCGATTATGATGAGTTCATGCAAAATCTTCCCAAGAGCTTTCAAAAAAGTGTTGTTTCTGCCGAGCAATTGGCGGTGAGGTGGATAGAAACCCGAACAGAAAGCGAAATGGTCATTTACAACCAATTGGTAGATATTACCCATGATATTATCGCCGAAGCTTTTTCTGAAAAAGTAATTACCCCAGGGGTAACGACGACCACCGAAGTAGAATGGTGGATGCGTCAAAAAGTAACTGATTTAGGGCTGGAAACCTGGTTTCACCCAACGGTTGATGTACAGCGTTCAAAGGAAGATTTGGTGGGTCACCTCTATTCGTTCTCCGGCCGGCCGGACGATATGGTCATTCTTCCGGGAGATTTGTTGCATTGCGATTTTGGTATTACCTATTTAAGACTCAATACAGATTGTCAGGAATTGGCCTATGTGCTAAAACCAGAGGAAAAAGCTGCGCCTGACTTTTTAATCAATGGATTAAAAGATGGGAATCGTGTGCAAGACTTTTTGACCGGGAACATGGTTGAAGGCAAAACAGGGAACGAAATCTTGGCAAAATCATTAGCTGAGGCAAAAGCCGCAGGTTTAAGACCTTCAATCTATACACATCCTCTTGGTCTATACGGTCATTCTGCAGGAACAACCATTGGTATGTGGGATGCTCAAGGTGGCGTAATGAAGGACGATGGGGAGAACTATCCGCTAAACCCGAATACCGTTTACGCCATAGAACTAAATACCACGATCACTATTCCAGAATGGAACCGGGATATTAGAATTATGTTGGAAGAAGCAGGTTTTTTTGGAGCGAACGGATTTAGATACGTTAATGGTAGACAAAAAGAACTTATGTTAATACCCCGTTTAAAAACGCATCAAGGCAATTAGAAAATATGAAAAGACTAAGTATCCTCGTTATTTTATTGGCAAATCTGCTAGACGCTCAGGGGGTAGAAAACAATACGATTACAATTTGTTGGGACACTTCATTCTCCATGTTGAGCCGAGATATGGAAAAGGAATTTGAAATTTTAGAGAAAATTTTTAAAAAAAATCCCGACCAAACCGTTCAACTCTTGCTTTTTGATATCGCTATAGAGGAGAAGGTTTTTCAGATTAATAACGGGGATTGGAGCGAATTAAAAACTACCTTAACTTCTGTCGTTCCGGATGGCGCAACAGTCTATGAGGGTCTTGCCGCCAAGATTGCGAATAAAACGGTATATTTTTTTACCGATGGTAATGCCTTAGTGCCTGATGAGGTTTTACCCGTAAAAAAGGGTAATTATGTCATCAGTAGCGCTTTGGGCAGGAATGAGGAATTCTTGAAAAAATCTGCTCTAGTAGGTCGTGGAAGATTAATGGATTTTGCAGCCATATTACCGGATAATATAAAAGCCACCGCGGCAGCAAAGGAACTTCCGAATAAAAAAGAAATAACCGGTACAGTTTATATTGACAATGTCCCTACCAACGATATTGAAATTAGAATTATTGGAAGTAACAAGATAATTAAGACAGATAGTAGTGGTAAATTTTCCTTGCCCGCGGTTCCTGGTGATTCTATTCTAATTACCAGCAGGGCAAATAAAACGATGAAAACCGTTCCAATCGGTTACTTTAATAACAGCTTAGATGTTTTCTTAAAAGCCAATGTAACCACATTGGACGAAGTGGTTGTAACGGAACAACGGGTCAATGCAATCTCAGAAGATCTTGTGAATACGGGAAATGGCCTCAAAAGCAAGGAAGAAATCGGTTATGCGGTGCAATCAATCGATTCGGAAGACATAACCCCTATACAGACAGATATTAGACAATCGGTACAAGGAAGGTTTTCTGGGGTCAATCTTGGTCCTGGAGAAGACCTTACCCAAGTCACTATGCGGACAAACGCCACTATATTGGGTAATAATTACGGACTTATTGTTATCGATGGGGTTCCTATGGAGCAGAACGATTCTTCTTTCGGTAGTTCTAGTAATGCTGCATCGAGCTTTGTAAACCCCGACAACGTAGCTGATATCACGGTGCTTAAAGGTTACGCAGCTACCAATAGGTACGGCTCGGCGGGTAACAACGGTGTAATCTTAATAACGACAAAAACCGCATCTTACGGTGGGGGTACTGGTGGAACAAAAAATACGGCCTTGGCTCAAAATAATGTATATGACCCTGAGGCAAAAATCATTATTACCAAATCCGCACTTACCAAAGCTCTGGAGGCGTATACGGATATGGATAAGGCATATGGTAAGTATTTGACCTTACGAAACTTCAATGAGAACAACGATTCTTTTTACCTAGATGCTTTTGAGTTTTTCAAGGATAAGGACCGCAAGTTAGCTGCTAGAGTGATATCTAATCTATGGGAGAAGAATAGTGACAAAGAATCGTACTTAAGCCTTGTAGCCCTGTCCTTACGATATTTGGGAGATTATGATGCCGTACAAATTCTCAATAACCAGCTAAATACCGCGAAGCCAACCGCATTACAACCCTTTTTCACCGAGGCTAAATTACAACTTGAGCAAAAAGAATATCAAGCGGCATTGGACCGCCTCATTACCCTGGCTAATGGGGGTGCTTATGGTACAATGGAAGTAAGCCCCATAAGCAAATCTTTAGAAAGAGAACTCAAGAATTTGATTTTTCAAAAACGAGATGTTTTGGATATAACCAAGGTAGCGGAACCCTATTTTAAGAATACGCAGATGAATATGCGTCTCCTAGTGGAGTGGAGCAATGCTAAAACAGAATTCAACGTTCAATTCGTCAACCCTCAAAACCGTTATTTCAATTGGGAGCATACCAGTGCGGCGAATAGTGGTAGAATTGAAGAGGAAGTAAGTTTAGGTTACGCTATGGAGGAGTTTGAATTGTATGACGATCTAAAAGGCAATTGGAAAATAAATGCGGATTTCCTGGGTAACTTAGACAGGGACAATTCAGAGCCATTGGTTTTGTTGTGTTCCGTTTACTCTAATTTTGGATATCCTTCACAAACAAAGAAATTGGTCTGGCTATATCTAGACGGTCAAAATCCTAAAAAAGAGATTATTGCTTTAAAAATTTAGTTAATCAAATCATAAGATGGCTTAATTCTTGTGGTCTTTTTCTTATCTTAATAAAAAATCGATACCATGAAAAAAGCCGTTGTCCTATTACTCGTCTGTACTGTTAGTGCATTTTCTTTTGCACAGGAAAAATTGAACACTATAAAAGGAGTGGTCACTTATCTCGATACACCTCTTATTAATGCTGAAATAAAAGTCTCCGGTTCAGAGGAAGCTACCAAAACGGATATGGAAGGCAGGTATACCATTAATGCCAGACCAGGACAATTAGTTTCCTATGCCTATCCCAGCATGCGTACTTTAGAAATAGTTGTTGAAGATGTGACGCGTATTTTAAATATTGAATTGACTCCGGAAGTAAATCAATTGGATGAAGTGGTCGTCGAAAAAACGGTGTTGAAATCTCAGAAACAATTGAGAGCGGAATATGCCACCAATAAAAATCTTATAAACACCGCCTTTGGTATCTTGGATAAGGATGTTACCAGTTTTGCCGTGCGCATTGCAGAAGGCAGGGATTTAAATCCTATTGGTTTGGACATAGCTACAGTTATTCAATATCGATTCCCAGGGGTTAGAGTAGAAAGAAATGGTCTAGATTTTTTAAATCCTACCATTTACTTACGAGGAGGTGCTCTTGGATTTTTTCCAGCGATTTATGATGTTGATGGATTGATTATTACAGATTTCCCTAATTTTCTACAAATAGAAAATATAGAACGGATTGCTGTAATCAGCGGTCTAGGGGCCGTTACAAAATATGGAGGAGCAGCAAATGGAGGTGTCATAGTCATTAACACCAAAGGAGCTAACTATTTCCCAGAGCCTGGTACGGATAAGCCATATGACCTGGCAAGACTTCGGAACAATAAATTTAATGGGGATGTACTGACTAGCGAGGATTTAAAAAAAGATAGACCTATCTACCTTACTAAATTAATGGATAGTAAAAGCGAGGCCGAGGCCATCGCCACATACAATGAACAGATAAAGGTGTACAGAAGTTCATATTTCTATATTTTGGACGCTTACGACCATTTTTCTAATAGATGGAAAAATACTGATTTTGCAGACGGTATTATTGAAAACAACAAACAAGTCATTTATGATAATCCCCTAGCTTTAAAAGCGCTAGCGTATACCTATCAAGCAGAAGGTAGACTTAAAGAAGCCAACGAAGTATATAAAGAAGTTTTTCGTCTTAGACCCAATTACGCGCAGAGTTATATGGATTTGGCCAATAGTTATCGCGAGATTGGAGAAAACCAAAGAGCTGCGGCAATTTATGCTAGATATGGTTACTTGTTGGAAGAAGGCTTCTTAAGAGCTGAGGGAGATTTAGGTATTATCATGGATAGGGAATTGAACAATCTTATAGCTTTAAAAGGTAGAGAATTGCTATCAAGAAGAGAACTAAAGAATTTGGTCTTGGACGATGAGTTCGACGGTACGCGCCTGGTATTCGAGTGGAACGATAGTGAGGTGGAGTTTGAACTACAGTTCGTGAATCCCGAGGGGAACTATTTTAAGTCGGAACATTCGTTGCTGGCCGATGCAAATCGCATCAAAGATGAAAAGATATCCGGTTTCTCCAGTGAGGAATACCTTATAGACGACAGTGTAAAAGGAGTGTGGAAAGTAAATGCCAAATACTTCGGCAACAAAAGCCTCACCCCAACGTATCTGAAAGCAACTATTTACCATAACTTCGGTAGTGCATCGCAACGTAAGGAGACCAAGGTATTCAAACTAAGCCTAAGGAACGTGAACCAGCAATTGTTTACGGTCTCTAATATGTCCACCGTGGTGGGTAATTAAAGCCTGAATATGTATAGATTCACTGTCATGTTATGGCTGTTTACCTCTATTGTATGGGGTCAACAAAATGAAATCACCGTTACGGGTAAGGTTACGAACGGTATGACCCCGATGGAGGATGTTAATATCACTGTATCAAATTCGAAAAATGGAACCAAGACCGATGCTAACGGTTATTACAGCTTAAATGTAAAAGAAGGTGCTTTACTTCGCTATAGTTATGTTGGCTTTGAAACTGCGGAAATACTTGCCGAGGATGTTAGTAGAACATTAAATATTGTAATGGTGCCAGAAGTAAATGAACTGGATAATGTTACGGTGACTAAGACCCTACCACGTAAAACTCAAAAAGAACTCTTTCAAGAATACAATACCAATCCTAATCTTATCAAAACCATGTTCGGGATTTTGGATAAGGATGTTGTGGGCTATTCTATGCGAACCGTTGATGAGAAAGAAATTAAAATTGTTTATCCCGATTTATCCTTCCTAATCAATAATCGATTTGCAGGAGTAGCGTCGAGGTGCAATCCTGTAACGGATCTTTTGGAGACAACCATGAGGAAAGTTACTTCTTTAGGAAATGCAGGAGGAGGAGGTTCAATTTATGAAGTGGATGGAACGGTATTTGAAAGCTTGCCGTGTGCAATGGTCGATATTTCTAATATAAAGAGAATTGCAGTTATCCCTTCGTTTTCCGGTTTAACTAAATATGGGACCATGGCTAAGGGAGGTATTGTCATCATCAACAC
This sequence comes from Maribacter sp. 4U21, assembly GCF_002742365.1. Classification (NCBI taxonomy): domain Bacteria; kingdom Pseudomonadati; phylum Bacteroidota; class Flavobacteriia; order Flavobacteriales; family Flavobacteriaceae; genus Maribacter; species Maribacter sp. 4U21. The sequence continues at coordinate 187,326 of NZ_MDGN01000072.1, read as the reverse complement.
TAAAACGGGTAATTTCTCGCCCGGTACTAATGGTATTGAAAATTATGATCAAGCAAAACTTCGAAACAATATTTACTCAAACGACGCCCTGGCATTCGATACCTCCTCGAACGAGCCGGAATATCTGAGGCAATTAAGGAGTAGTGTAACCGAAGAGGAGCGAAGAAAATTTATAGGGAACGATCGGCACAATACGGTAAATCCTACCACTTTGTTTTGGATGCCTATCAGTATTTTTCAAAGGAACTTGGGAACGGTGAATTCGCTTATGGTATCATCGAAGAACATAAAGAGCTATTCGCCTCAGACCCTATGGCTTTAAAAGCCCTGGCTTACCTTTACCAAGAGAAAGGAAGCTTTAAGAAAGCCAGTGAGCTTTACAAGGAACTTTTTATACTTCGTGCCAATTACGCGCAGAGTTATATGGATTTGGCCAACAGTTATCGCGAGATTGGAGAAAACCAAAGAGCTGCGGCAATGTACGCCAGATACGGTTATCTGTTGCAAGAGGGTTTCCTGAGGGCGGAGGACGACCAGAACATTATCATGGAACGCGAGCTGAACAATCTTATCGCTTTAAAGGGAAAAGATTTGTTGCGTAAAAAAGAACTGAAGAACCTTGTGTTGGACGACGAGTTCAACGGCACGCGATTGGTATTCGAATGGAACGATAGTGAGGCGGAGTTCGAGCTACAGTTCGTAAACCCAGAGGAAAATTATTTCAAATCGGAACATTCGCTCTTTGCCGATGCAGAAGGCTTAAAGAACAAGAAGATATCCGGTTTCTCAAGTGAAGAATATCTTATAGATGAAAGTATTAAAGGGGTATGGAAAGTAAACGCTAAATATTTTGGAAACAAAAGTTTAACACCTACTTATTTGAAAGCAACTATCTACCACAACTACGGTAGTGCGTCACAGCGTAAAGAAACTAAAGTCTTTAAGTTGAGTCTGAAAAACGTAAACCAGCAATTGTTCACGGTTTCGAATGCGCTTTCAATTGTTTCAAATTAAATTATGCGGAAAATATTATTTATAATTTTAGTCGCCCTTTCCTGCTTACCGATGTATGCACAACAAGATTATAAGGGTCGTGTACTAGACGCTAAGACTAAGGAGTCTGTACCTTATGTCAATATTGGTATTGTCAATAGAGGTGTCGGGACCGTTAGTGATGAAGAGGGTCTATTTCATTTAGAATTGAACAAAGAGGAATATAGCCTTAGGGATTCCTTGCAATTTTCTTCAATCGGTTATAAAACATTTAAACAAGCGGTAAAAGATTTACAGTTCGCTTATGATGAATACCCTGAAATAGTACTGCAGCCAGAAATAGTAAAACTTAATGAGATTGTAGTAACCAATAAGGGCGCTTATGAGATTCAGGAAATTATTGGCTATCAAAATACTGGTGAGAAAATTTATGGCTATTGGAAGGATAATATTGCTTTAGGCGGAGAACTGGCCACAAAAATAAAAGTAAAAAAAGGTCTCAGAAAACTAGAGGACCTGGTTTTTGAAGTTGCCTCCAATGCCTCGGATAGTCTTCTTGTACGCATTAATATTTATGATGAAGACGGTTTTAAGAGTTTTCCGGGCACTAACCTGAATACTTCTGGTAAGAGTATTTTTCATACAATAGGCAAAAACGCGAGGGTATCTAAGGTAGATTTATCGCCTTATGATATCTATGTTAAGAACGATTTTATTCTGAGTTTGGAACTATTAAAAATATATGGAGCCAAAAAAGTGAGCTTGGTGCTCATGGCAGCTCCTAATAAGTATACACACTCTTATAGAAAATACGCGAGTCTGGCGGCGTGGGAAAAATTAGAAAAATCAGCTATGGCGTATCAATTGAATTCTACCTATTATTCCGATAAGCCCGCCCGTAATTTCAAAGCTCTGGTCGCTAAAGGAAAGAAAGCGACGAACTTGAATATTTCAGGCTTTGTTTTCTTTGCGGGGCGTGGGGTTTCAGGTGCAACTATTACCAATGAAATGAACGGTGAATCTACCGTAGCCAATACGCAAGGTAGATATGTCCTAAAGGCCCAAAAAGGGGATTTAGTTACCTTTAAAGCAGCGGATATGAAAACCAAACTGATTAAAATTCTAGATAGAACCAGGGTCAATGTCAATTTAGAAAGTGAATAGTTTATACCTGTAAAACGCCCATGTTAAAAGCCTTTTCAATCGGCGCATGATTGGCAGCTTCTATACCCATTGAAATCCATTTTCTAGTATCAAGTGGGTCTATGATGGCATCGGTCCATAAACGGGCCGCAGCGTAATAGGGAGATACTTGCCGGTCATAGCGTTTTTTAATTTTATCGAACAGTTCTTTTTCTTTGGCTTCGGTTATCGTTTCACCCTTCTTCTTCAAGGAAGCTTTTTCAATCTGTAAAAGTACTTTTGCCGCAGAATTTCCGCTCATGACCGCTAACTCCGCACTTGGCCATGCGACGATAAATCTGGGGTCATAGGCTTTTCCGCACATGGCGTAATTCCCTGCGCCGTAGCTGTTGCCAATAACGATGGTGAATTTAGGCACCACGGAATTACTGACCGCGTTCACCATTTTTGCTCCATCTTTTATGATTCCGCCATGTTCACTCTTACTCCCCACCATGAATCCGGTTACGTCCTGTAAAAATACCAGTGGAATCTTTTTTTGGTTACAATTGGCTATAAAGCGTGTTGCTTTATCTGCGGAGTCCGAATAGATGACTCCTCCAAATTGCATTTCTCCTTTTTTGGTCTTGACCACCTTTCGTTGATTGGCGACAATACCTACTGCCCAACCATCAATCCGGGCATAGCCCGTTAGGATGCTCTGTCCGTAACCATCCTTATACGCCTCAAATTCCGAATCGTCCACCAGCCGTTCTATTATGTCCATCATGTCATATTGCTCGGATCTAGAACCCGGTAATATGCCGTAAATATCCTTTGGGTCTTTCTTAGGTGCTGCCGTCTCCTTGCGGTTAAATCCTGCCTTGGTCGCATCACCTATTTTATCCATTATGTTTTTAATGGTATCAAGTGCTGCCCCATCATCTTTTGCCTTATAATCCGTAACACCGCTGATTTCGCAATGTGTGGTAGCACCTCCTAAGGTTTCATTGTCTATACTTTCCCCAATAGCAGCTTTTACCAAATAACTTCCCGCTAAAAAGATGCTACCGGTTTTATCTACGATTAGAGCCTCATCGCTCATAATGGGCAAATAGGCACCACCCGCCACACAACTACCCATGACGGCAGAAATCTGCGTGATTCCCATGCTGCTCATGATAGCATTATTGCGGAAGATGCGTCCAAAATGTTCTTTATCCGGAAAAATCTCATCCTGCATAGGCAGGTAAACCCCTGCGCTGTCCACCAAGTAAATGATCGGTAATTTATTTTCAATGGCAATTTTCTGGGCCCGTAAGTTCTTTTTGGCGGTTATGGGAAACCAGGCTCCTGCCTTAACCGTAGCATCGTTTGCAACTACCAAGCATTGTTTTCCCGAAACATGACCCATCTTTATAACAACCCCACCAGATGGACATCCCCCGTGTTCTTCGTACATGCCATCACCTACGAATGCCCCTATTTCTATACTTTGGGATGTATCGTCCAATAAATAATCGATACGCTCGCGAGCGGTCATTTTCCCTTGCTTGTGTTGCTTCTCAATTCTGGCTTTACCACCTCCTAAAGCAACCTCGGCTAGTTTTTTTCGAAGCTCGGAAAGCATCAATTTATTTACGTCTTCGTTTTTATTGAACTTAATATCCATTCCAGTAGTTTCAATTTATAGGTTAAAGATAAGCAGGAAAATTGAGTACATTTGGATAAACTTCAAACACCTTTTAGAATGATACGATGGGGAATTGTAGGAGCCGGTAATATTGCTCACACCTTTGCTAAGGATATGGCTTTGGTGAAGGATAATGCCATTACTGCGGTAGCATCCAGAGATGTAACAAAAGCACAGGAATTTGCTGCTCATTATAACGCTCCACACGCTTTTGGAAGCTATGAAGACCTTTTTAAAAGTGATACTGTAGATGTGGTTTACATCGCTACGCCACACACATCGCACGCAGCACTGAGTATTATGGCGATGGATTATAAAAAACATGTACTCTGCGAAAAGCCTTTAGGCATAAATGGTGCAGAGGTAGCAGGTATGCTCGAAAAAGCTAAGGGGAATAAGGTTTTTTTAATGGAAGCCTTATGGACCCGATTTAATCCTACCATTAAAAAGGTAAAGGAACTTGTTGAAAATGGTGAAATAGGTGCCCTCGGTTATTTAAAGGCCGATTTTGCCTTCTATGGATTGGATAGGGATGAGAAGGGAAGAATTTTAAATCCGGCTTTGGCAGGGGGCTCTATATTGGATATCGGAATCTATCCTATTTTTCTGGCTTATCTCCTATTAGGAATGCCAGATAATATTACGGCAAAATCAAATTTTCATAAAACCGGGGTTGAAGTTCAGACTTCCATGATTTTCGAATATGAGCAAGCACAGGCCATACTTTATAGCGGTTTATCTTCTAATTCGGAGATGAAGGCGGAGATAGCCGGCAGCAAAGGGTCTATCTATATAAAACCTAGATGGCATGAAACTTCTGGATATATCGTACAAAAAGGGCAAGAAACGACGGATGTTGAGGTTGGTAAAGTTGGCAAGGGATACTCTTATGAAATTCAAGAGGTACAGCGTTGTCTGGAAGCAGGTTTATTACAAAGTGAACTTTGGAGCCATAAGAATAGTACCGATTTGTGTGCGCTTTTAGATACGGTAAGGAACAAAGCCGGTGTAAGATTCCCATTTGAAGGGTAAAACCTGTCTAAAAAATCTTGTATTATTTTTTAAATTCACGATATTTGGAGTTACCACAAACCAAAATGAGCATATGAGCATGAATAAGAATACAGTATTGGCATGGGCAACTTGGATTATGATAGGAGTTGGGCTTGGACTTATTGCCTTAGGGGCCTTTAGATATGATGATGTTGCCGGATGGGGTTTTGCCTCTGTAGGCGTAGGTTTTTTTGCCATTGCTTGGGTATTCAATGCACTGAAGGGTAGGGTTTAAAATTTACCATAGCGTTTAAATCTAAGGAATAATAGTCCTTACTTAATCCGCTGATCTTATATAAAATACGTGCGATACTTTCGAACGTTCACCAATTGTTCAATTACATCTAACATTTAATATTAAAAATTTATGTCTGACGATAAGAAGGTCATTTTTTCTATGTCCGGTTTAACCAAAACCTACAAGAATGCGAATACGCCTGTTCTAAAGAACATTTATTTAAGCTTCTTCTACGGAGCAAAAATTGGTATTTTGGGCCTGAACGGTTCAGGTAAATCCACCTTGCTCAAGATAATCGCGGGAGTCGATAAAAATTTTCAAGGTGATGTAGTTTTCTCTCCTGGGTATAATGTAGGTTACTTAGAACAGGAGCCGGAGTTGGACGAAAATAAAACGGTTCTTGAGATTGTTAAAGAAGGTGTCTCGGAAACCGTGGCCATTTTAGATGAATATAACAAAATCAATGACATGTTTGGGCTTCCAGAAGTTTATGAAGATGCGGATAAGATGCAGCAACTTATGGATAAACAAGCTTTGTTGCAAGATAAGATAGACGCCTCCAACGCTTGGGAGTTAGATACCAAGCTAGAAATCGCGATGGATGCCTTAAGAACACCTGATTCAGATAAGAAAATAGGAGTGCTGTCCGGTGGGGAACGCAGAAGGGTTGCCCTATGTAGATTACTGCTTCAAGAGCCGGAGATTTTACTTTTAGATGAGCCTACGAACCATTTAGATGCTGAATCCGTACATTGGTTAGAACATCATTTGGCCCAATATAAAGGCACGGTAATCGCCGTAACGCATGATAGGTACTTCTTGGATAACGTTGCCGGTTGGATATTGGAGTTAGACAGGGGAGAAGGCATTCCTTGGAAAGGGAATTATTCTTCTTGGCTAGACCAGAAATCGAAACGCTTGGCCCAAGAAAGTAAAACGGCCTCTAAAAGACAGAAGACTTTAGAGCGAGAGCTGGAGTGGGTAAGGCAAGGAGCAAAAGGAAGACAGACCAAACAAAAGGCACGTTTGAAGAATTATGACAAGTTAATGAGCCAAGATCAAAAGCAGCTGGACGAAAAGCTGGAAATATATATTCCCAACGGTCCTAGACTAGGTACAAACGTTATCGAGGCCAAAGGTGTGAGCAAGGCATATGACGACAAGTTGCTTTATGAGGATTTAGCTTTCAACTTACCACAAGCGGGTATAGTAGGTATTATTGGTCCTAATGGTGCTGGTAAAACGACCATATTTAGAATGATAATGGGAGAAGAAACACCCGATAAGGGAGAGTTCATCGTAGGTGATACCGCTAAAATTGCCTACGTAGACCAAAGTCACGCTAACATAGATCCTGAAAAAACCATTTGGCAAAATTTCAGTGATGAACAAGAGCTCGTAATGATGGGGGGCAGACAAGTTAACTCCAGAGCGTATTTAAGTAGATTCAATTTTTCAGGAAGTGAGCAGAACAAAAAGGTAAGTATGCTTTCCGGTGGAGAGCGCAACCGATTGCACCTGGCCATGACCTTAAAAGAAGAGGGTAATGTTTTACTTTTAGATGAACCAACGAACGATCTGGACGTAAATACCTTACGAGCCCTAGAAGAGGGGTTAGAAAACTTCGCTGGTTGTGCTGTGGTGATATCTCACGATAGATGGTTTTTAGACAGGATTTGTACGCATATATTGGCTTTTGAGGGTGATTCGCAAGTTTATTTCTTTGAGGGTTCTTTCTCTGATTACGAAGAAAACAGAAAGAAACGCTTAGGGGCGGATATTATGCCCAAGCGAATTAAATACAAAAAGCTGATTCGATAGTAGTCGCTGCTGATGTCAATACTGAAAAAAGATCCTGAATTTCTTAGGAGCTTTTTTCAGTATTATATGTGTTACCTATACTTTAGTAATCCTCATTGGGATACCAATCTAGCTGAACTACCTCAATGTCCTGATTTCCATCATTGACGATTTTTTTGAATTTTGCTACATCACTCACATCAGGTCTTCCTCTGTAATGGTAAGGATACACTTGTTTTGGCTCAAACTCGAGCACTGCATTCGCAGCACTTTCTTCGGTCATGGTATAGGGGAGGTTCATACAGATGAAAGCCTTATCTATATTTTCTAAGGCTCTCATTTCCGGAATATCCTCGGTATCTCCTGAAAAATAAAGACTTTCGCCTCCCTTTGTTAAGACATAACCGTTACCTCTGCCTTTTTCATGGAACTTCAAGGCTTCTTCTCGCAAATTGTACATCGGTATTGCCTTGATGCTAATGTCAAAACGTTCTTTTGTATCACCGTTATTTAGAATATCCAGTTGTGGTACAAATTCATCAGACATTTTATCAGCTACAGCCTGTGGTACAACAATTTTGGACTTCATGGTATTGAGTCCTTGTAAAGTTTCTAAGTTAAAGTGATCGCCGTGAATGTCCGTTATCAATATGAGATCGGGGTCTTTTTGAGATGAAAAGGCTTCAGCACCTCCCACGGGATCAATGTAGATAACAATATCGTCCCACTCTAGAACAGTCGTAGCATGGGCGATAGGTATTATTTTTAAGTCTGAATTCTCCGTCACAGCCTCATTACTGGGTAATGTTTCAGTTTGCGCTATCTTGGTTTTGTTCGTTTCTTTACAGCCTAATATTAGCACTGATAGTAGTACTAGACTGACGCTAATCTTTTTCATTATTCGTTATTTTTCAATTACGGGAATCAAATTTAATTCCATTTTTATATCACTTCTTGCGTAAGGTAAATCTTTTTCCAGTGCAACGGTTTTAAATCCATATTTTCTATAAATATAAAGCGCACTCGGTAATTTAGTGCTAGAGTAGAGAATGATTTTTTCCCAATTCCGTTGTTTTGCAAAGTCTATGGCAAAAGTGAGTAATTGTTGTCCTATTCCTTCTCCTTGATTTTCCTTGGACACGGCCATTTTGCCAAGTTCAAAAATTTTAGCTGAGATGGGAATAAGCGAAAAGCAACCCACAGGACGGTTTTCTATTAGGGCAACGAAAATATGCCCTCCCTTATCAATAATGTGCTCTTGGCAATGCTCCAATAACATCCTGTCCTTTGGCTCTACATAAAAATATTCCTTGAGCCACGCCATATTCAAGTCTCTGAAAGCCGTAGCATACTCACTTTGAAATGGGACTATGTTAACCATGATAATATATTGATAGGTTCAATTGATTTAACAAAGTTAAGTTATGTAATTAAAGCCGTTTCAATTAATTAACACTTTCAACATCTAAAAAACTGTTCTACTCGTATATAATAATGATATAATTAAAAATATTTATTGAAAATCAACTAAGATTAATTAAATAGTACATTATGACTGAAACAAAAAATAACAATGGATTAAAGGTATTAGCGGCATTACTTGGTGTTGTGCTTTTAGGTACCATTATTTACACAGTAAGTCTTTATCAAGATAAAAAGAAGACTGAAACTGTTCTTACTAAAGAAAAAGCACTGGTAGTAGAAGATTTGAATAGTTTAAAATCTGAATATGATAAGGCTATTTTAGAGAGCAATGCTACTAATGAGGAATTGGTAAGTGCCAGAGATAATATTGCAAAATATATTGATTCTGTAAAAACGATGAAAGCCGATATTTCTTCTTTAGCAAGATATAGAAGACAAGTGGGTGTTCTTAAAGCGGAAAGAGAGCAATTATTAAAGCAAGTAGATTCGTTAACACGTTCTAACAGCATGATCGCCATGCAGAGAGATAGTACTTACGTGGAGTTAGAGAAGCAAACGGTCTTCAATGATTCTCTTGTAGTTCAAAATACACAATTAGCAGATGTTGTAGAGAAGGGTTCCGCTTTGAATCTTTCAAAAATAAACGTTGATGCCGTTAAGGAGCGTAACAGCGGTAAACTAGTCTCTACTTCAAGAGCTAAAGTTACAGATAAGTTTAAAATCTGTTTTACAGTTGCTGATAACGTTATAGCACAAGCAGGGGACAGAGAGTTCTATATTGAGACATTAGATCCTCAAGGAAACGTTTTAGGAGAGAGTTTTTCTAAGACCAATGATAACGGTGCTTCAATAACCTATAGCAAGGGAACTGGTTTCTACTACGAGAACAAGTCCTTGGATATCTGTGATTATATCAATAAGCCGGCAGGTGATTTTCAAAAAGGACAATACATGGTAAATGTATATGACGACAAGTTGAAATTACTGGGAACTTCTCAGTTTACCTTAAAGTAGGAACACTATCCATTTTATAAGAAAAGGGCAATCCATCATGGATTGCCCTTTTTGTTTTATGGCAAAATACGACCCTATTTTAAACTACCTACCATAGCTTCGGGCTTTACCCATTCATCATAATCTTCAGCACTTACGTAGCCTAAATTAATAGCTTCTTCTTTTAGAGTAGTTCCATTCTTATGCGCTGTATTGGCTATTTCCGCCGCTTTATAGTATCCAATTTTAGTATTTAACGCGGTCACCAACATCAAGGAGTTGTTCAATAATTCTTTGATTACGGAATGATTCGGGGCTATACCCGCAGCACAGTTTTCTTCAAAGCTAACGCAAGCATCTCCTATTAACTGAGCGGACTGTAAAATGTTAGCGGCCATCATCGGCTTGAAAACATTTAATTCATAATGTCCTTGTGTACCTCCAACACCTATGGCTACATCGTTACCCATTACTTGTGCACAGACCATGGTCAGGGCCTCACATTGCGTAGGGTTCACCTTTCCGGGCATGATGGAACTGCCGGGTTCATTGGCCGGGATAATTATTTCTCCGATACCCGATCTTGGCCCCGAGGCCATCATGCGAATATCGTTCGCTATCTTATTCAATGAAACTGCTAATTGTTTAAGCGCCCCATGACTTTCAACAATAGCATCATGCGCTGCTAGTGCCTCAAATTTATTCTTGGCCGTTACAAATGGAAGACCGGAGAATTCAGCAATATATTTTGCCACCAGGACATCATAACCCTTTGGCGTATTGAGTCCAGTTCCTACCGCAGTTCCGCCCAGTGCTAATTCACTTAAGTGGCCTAAGGTGTTTTTTAAGGCCACTAGACCGTGATCTAGCTGAGAAACATAACCGGAAAATTCCTGACCAAGGGTTAGGGGAGTGGCATCCATAAGATGCGTTCTTCCGATTTTTACAACGGACTTGAATGTTTCACTCTTTTCCTGTAAGGTGTCTCGTAATTTGGTAACTCCAGGAATCGTTACTTCCACAATTTTCTTGTAGGCGGCAATATGCATGCCCGTAGGGAAGGTATCATTAGAGGATTGCGATTTATTGACATCATCGTTGGGTTGTATGGTTTTTTCGCCTTCACCAATTTTATGGCCGGCTATCTCATGTGCCCTATTTGCAATAACCTCGTTTATGTTCATATTACTCTGTGTTCCAGAGCCAGTTTGCCAAATGACCAATGGAAACTGGTCATCATGCTTACCTGCCAATATTTCATCACATACTTGGGCTATTAAATTGCGTTTGGATTCGGTTAAAACGCCAAGTTTACAATTGGTATAAGCCGCAGCTTTCTTTAAATAGGCAAAACCGTACACAATGTCCAAGGGCATAGAAGCTACGGGCCCAATCTTAAAATTATTTCTAGAGCGCTCTGTTTGGGCACCCCAATACTTATCATTTGGAACTTTTACTTGTCCCATGGTATCTTTTTCAATTCTATATTCCATACTGTACTTTTTTCAATTACAAAGTTAAGGTATACGATAAAAGCTAAAAATAAAGGATTAAATTAATTAGAACCTATTTTTTATCCTCAAGACAAATTAATTTCATTTATAGTTTGCAAAAAATAATAGGTTTATGGTATCTTTGTGATATATATAATATTGATATGTTCGAATTTGACCAATATTTAGGATTTTTAGCATTTTTAACCATACTTACTATCGGGTTTTGGTTAATGATATTTTTATTACTCTTTGCAGTGCCTTATTGGCTGGGAGGTAATATTATAGAACTTTTGAAAGAGAAACGTGACGCCAAACGAGCCAAGCGTGACGCATAAAAAAAGAAGCCTTATTGGCTTCTTTTTCATTTTAGATACTTATAGGCTTCACGTTAGCTCTTATTCTTCAAAATCATCATCGTCGTTTCCTCGATTTCCTCCGCGCTCGGGTTTCTTATTCTGGTTTATACGGTACACAAAGGAAAGCGTAATTTGACGCTCTCTCCATTGAAACTCACTTTCCGAGGTAAAAAACGGGGTTACCGTAGATGAAATTCTTTTCCTTGAATTTAATAGGTCGCTCACATTTAACGCGAGCGTACCTTTATCCTTTAGAATATCCTTACTAAAAGCTAAATTCAATGTAAATATACCTTCATTTTCAGTTTGTGCATTGTTGGTAGGTCCACGGTAAAAGGCGTTGGTCTGCCAATCTATTTTACCGGGTAAGGTTGCTTTTGAACTAAATCTAGAGAACCAACTTGTGTTTGTTGCCCCAAAATCAACACCGTTGAATTCTCCTTCCGAATTAAACTGAAAGAAATTAAAACTACCGTTTAACCGAAGCCATTTAGCCGGATTGTACAACAATCCCAATTCCGCACCCACACGCTCGTTGGTTGCTAGGTTAATAGGGATAGAGCGGATAACTACAATACCGTCTGATGTCACTTGTCCCGTTTCTTCCTGTACACGTTCAAAAGAATTTGTTTCTTTTTGGTAATAGATAGATGAGGTTAAAGTTAATTTTTCCCATCGTTTCAAGTATCCAAGATCAAATGCATTTGCAAATGCAGGGTCCAAATCCGGATTACCTTGAAAAATATTGGTCCGGCTAGATTGTGAGGGGAACGGATTAATAAAGCGTCCTCTAGGCCTGTTGATTCTCCTATTGTAACCTAAGGTTAAATTCTCGTTTTCTGCTAGCTCATAAATAAGGTTTAGAGTAGGGAAAAGGCCCAAGTAATTCTTATCAAAATTAATATCTATTCCTTCGCCTACTATCTCTTGCAAACTTTCGACGTCCGCACCTACAATTTCTCCTTGAAGTCGGGTGTTTTCCAATCTAAGTCCGGCCAAATAAGAAAAAGCCCCTAACTTATCTCCATATTGTGTGTAAAAAGAATTCACGTTCTGGTTAAATACAAAGCGGTTGACGAGGCCTGCATTGGGGATAAAAACGCCAGAACCTAAATCGAGTTCTTCTTCCAAATAAAAATCGGTATCCGATTGTTCCCAATTACCTCGGTATCCTGCTTCAAATTGTGCATCTCCCATAGGGAGCACATAATCTACCTGCACCAAATATTCATTTTGCACCTCTAATTCTTCTATATTCAGGTTTGCGATGGGCGCGGTACTGGGAAAGATTTGATTTTCTGTAATCGGTGTTGGTTTAAATTCTTCGTCATAGGAAAGCTGTAAGTCTACGGTAAGCTTGTGTCCCTCGGTATTAAAATCATTATTATAATTCAAGGAGAATTGTGCGCTCTTCTCTTCTTCTTGCTCGTCCTCCACACGTAACGCAATACGGTTAATTTCGCCCGCTACGAATCCTGTTGCAATATTTTCAGTGATATCTTCTCCATCGTTAGTTCTAGCGAAGGCGCTTGCGGTAATCGATGAGGTTTCCGTTAAAAAATACTCGACACCTAAATTTAGATTAAAACCGCTGTTTATTCTGTTGATATCTCGCTCTTCTATAATCCTATCAAACTCACTTGCATCGCTAAAGTAAGTGTTGTCGGCAAAACCATTTCCTGGTGGTTCACGATAGGAATATCCTAAGGTAGTAAAGAGATTGTATTTTTCTTTTCTTAAGTTAAGATTAGCAGTAAGTGAAGCTGCTGCGGGAAAACCTACAATGGTGTTAATTGTGCCGTTTACACCACGGGTTTTTTCTTTTTTCAAAACGATATTCAAAATACCTGCAGTACCTTCTGCATCGTACCGTGCTGACGGACTGGTAATAACCTCTACTTTTTCTATTGCATCTGCGGGGAGTTGACGGAGCGCATCTGTTGATCCAAAACCTGCCAAAGCCGAAGGCCTTCCATTTATAAGTATGCGCACATTACCGTTACCCCTTAAAGCCACAGCTCCATCAACATCTACGGTCACGGAAGGTATATTGTCCAATGCATCACTTATGGTGGCACCACTGTTGGTGAGGTCTTTACCAACATTATATACTTTTTTATCTAACCTAACTTCTACGGTAGTTTTTTCAGCGACAATTTCTACCCCTTCTAATTGTGCGGCAGAAACTTGAAGCTTTACAGTACCGATATCAGTATTCTTCGTGATTTCCTGATTAGCGCTTTTATAGGTTTTATACCCTATATATTCAATACTTAAGTTATATTTCCCAGGGGGTGTTTTTACATTAAATATACCATTTATGTCGGTGATTCCTCCTGTTATTTTGTCGGGATTTCTAATGCTTTGCAGTACAAAGGTGGCGTATTCTAAAGGTTGGCTTGTTTCTTGATCTATAACTTTTCCTGTTATTGTTATAGGGCTGGGTCGCTGCCCTTTATTCCCTCCTTGTCTTTGACCGTTAATACTAGTAATACATAATAGAAGGAGTAACAGGAAAATGTTTTTCATAAGGTTAACTTTTGTCTTTTTTGCGTTTCTTTTTTTTCTTTTTATTATTCTTTATGGTCTTGGCCACGCCATTCTTTTGGAGTTCAACGAAGGCTTCGTATTTCTCCGCAGGTAATCCTGCCCTTAACTCTTCATCTTGTCGCTCCGTTATACTTTCATAAACCTCCTTCATTTTCTCTGGAGGTAATTTCAAAATTTGAGCTTCAATACGTTCTTGCACGTATTTCTTTAAAACCGAACTCAGAACCGCCGTTTCAAATTCGTTAAGCTGCAGAGCTTCCGTGATGGATGGCATGGTGCCGTCCACGATTTGTTCCGCTGTTTGAGGCTCCTCTTTTTTTGGAGCTTCTTGGGCTTGTGGAATAGTACTGCGCTGTCTCCCATAGCCGTAGGCTCCCCTGCCACCAAAACCTTGTTGGCCGCGACCGAACTGAGCAAAACTTTCAGAACCAATAAGCAGCAAAACTGCTAAAAGCGATATTCTTGCAAAACTTGATTTCAATAAAATTTTCATGATGTTAGATTATAATGCGATATGTTGGTTTAACCGTAATTGGTTAATTCTTTGTTAATATGTTTAAAAATGAACATTCTCCCCAATTTAGGCAAGAAAATCTTCAATATTCGATAGTGGTCTACCGATTACCGCAGTTCCGTTACTAATGACTATAGGTCTCTCAATAAGCTTAGGATGTGCAATCATGGCATCTAAGACTTCTTCGTCAGAAAGTAATCTATTTCTATAGTTCTCTTTCCAAACCGCTTCGTTTTTCCGCACAAGACTTTCTGGTTTTATCCCTAGGCAATTTATAACTTCCCGTAATTCTTCTTTAGAAGGAATGTTCTCTAAATATTTTACTACTTCAAACTCCTTGCCAGATTTTTCGACCGCGGCCAATCCTTCCCTAGATTTTCTACATCTAGGATTGTGATATATTTTAATCATAATTTCATTACTATATTATTCTTCGTCTTTTTGTCCCATCATCATGAGATAAGCTTTTAGAAATGCGTCTAAATCTCCATCCATTACTGCATCCACATTTCCTGTCTCATGGGAGGTACGAACATCTTTTACCAATTTATAGGGATGCATTACGTAGTTACGAATTTGCGAGCCCCATTCAATTTTCATCTTAGAGGATTCTATTTCCTGCCGTGCTTCCATTTTTTTACGCAATTCAATCTCGTATAATTGGGATTTGAGCATTTTCATTGCGGTTGCCCTATTATCATGCTGACTTCTGGAATCTGAACATGAAATTTGTATTCCGGTAGGATGGTGAACCAGTTGCACTTTGGTCTCCACCTTGTTTACATTCTGTCCGCCCGCACCACTGGATCGTGCCGTGGTAATCGTTATATCCGCAGGGTTTATATCTATTTCGATACTATCATCCACCAAAGGATAAACGTATACGGATACAAAGGAGGTATGTCTTTTAGCATTACTATCAAAAGGAGAGATACGCACCAATCTATGAACGCCGTTTTCACCTTTTAACCAACCAAAGGCAAAATCGCCATCTACTTCTAAGGTCACCGTTTTAATACCGGCAACGTCTCCTTCTTGGTAATTGAGTTCTTTGACCTTATATCCGTTCTTTTCTGCCCACATCATGTACATACGCATCAACATGGCGGCCCAATCACAACTCTCCGTGCCACCAGCACCTGCAGTGATCTGCAGTACGGCCGGGAGTTCATCACCTTCTTCAGAAAGCATGTTCTTGAACTCCATTTTTTCAAGAACGTTCAATGTTTTTTGGTATTGGGCTTCAACTTCGGCTTCAGAAACTTCTCCCTCTTGTAGAAACTCTATTAGGACCTCCAAATCATTGACCAGTACTTCGGCGGCATTGTAATCGTCTACCCACTGTTTCTTGGATTGGATGAACTTCATATGCGCTTGCGCCTCCTGTGGATTATCCCAAAAGTCAGGGGCCAAGGTCTTTTCCTGTTCATTTTCAATTTCTATCAGTTTGGCTTCGATGTCAAAGATACCTCCTTAACGCACCAAGGCGATCAAAAAGACCTTTATAATGGTCTGTCGTAATTATCATTCCCTAAAATTTTGTGTAAAAATAAGGTTCTTTTTTTGCAATTGTAGCAGTGCAACCTGCCTTTTATTGTTGCTGTTGCTGACTACTGACAAGCACTGTGTGCGAGGTTTCGTTTTTCCCCTGTCCGTAAATAACACCTCTTAAGGGAGAACAGTCGTTGTAGTCCTTTCCGTGAGCCACTTTGATGTGGTTATCGTTGGCCAAGAGGTTGTTCGTAGGATCAAAACCTACCCAACCTAAGCTGGGAATATACGCTTCTGCCCAGGCGTGCATTTGCGAATCACCAAAATAACCGTTGCCTTGATGTAAGTACCCCGAAACGTACCTTGTTGGCACTCCGTTTTGTCTCGCCAAAGCACAAAAAAGATGTGTAAAATCTTGACATACCCCATGCCTATTCGCTATAATATCATTCAGCATGGTCCCAACATCCGTTACCCCGGTCTTAAAATAAATATGAATGTAAGTCCAGTCGGTAAGCGCCTTTAGATTTTCAAAGATGGAAAGGTTTGTATCAAATTTAAAAAGCGGACGGTCTAATTTGGGTAAGGTGGTTAAATGCGTAGCTTTTAGAAAAGCAGCGAAATCTATTCTAAAGTTAAGTTCTTTTAATCTGTCGAATGATGCTACAATATCCTGTTCGGGTTCAAAATCGAACGGGTTCAAATCTTTTTTAATTAATTTGAAATATGCCTCAAAGGAAATTTCTTTGAATTTCTGTTTAGGGTGCGCTCGTATGGTCTTAAAGCCATAACCGTTAATAGAAGTTTCGTTAAATGCGTTAATAGAATTCGAAAATTCGACGGACACATATTCTTGAGAACTATTTTCTTGAGGAATAATTAAAAATTGCCAATGTGCGTTGTGCACCCAGTTTTCGTATTTATTTTCCGCTTTATAGGTAATGGAATATTCTTTGGGCATAGGGCTAAGGTACGTTAATTAACCTGTTATTAATAGGTAAAAAACTCTTCTTCTAGCTTATTACTTATTTCTGTTAGGCTTTTTAGAATATGCTCTATGAACGTTTTGATATCCTTTTCAATTTCTTCGATATATTTAAATTCGTATTCCGCCCTTACCCTACCGATGAGGAAGGCCGTGGAATTCTTGTTATATTTCTTTGTTGGGTCTAAAATTTTCACATTTTTATAAACCTGATTCAACGAATTCATTACGGAGCGTGGACAATTTGGGTTCAAAATTAAAAATTCCAAGGTAGAAATACTCGTCGGGGTCTTCTTGTAGAAACGTCTCATCATATCATATGATTCTGCGCACTTAAGTAGGGTAGACCATTCAAAACTGTTACTGAACTTATCGCCATAGCTCCCTTGAGCCTTTAGTGCATCATTGTACTTTGTGTTTATGATTCTTGTGATTTGCGTTGCACGTTCTATATTAACGCCCATTAGTATAATGGCATACACGGAATCATGTAATAAGGTACCTCTAATTTTACCTCGTAAAATAGCTGTCATTTCAGTAACATTAACCGTAAAGTCATGTAAACCGTTCTTAACGAATCTATCCTTTGGATAGTTGAGGACAAAGTGATAAAACTTATTTATTGCCTCGTAGAGTTCCGTAGAGATTAGGTCCCTAGCGCTATTGGCATTTTCGCGAGCGTATTTCACATTGTTGATAATGGAAAACGGAAAATCAGGGTCCAGACCTATTTTGAACAGGACGTCCTCTTCCTGTAATACCATATTTTCGTCCGCTACTGGATCACCGACCATATAGCACATAGATTGAAGTACGAACTGCCTATTCTGTGATTTTATGTTGGGCGCATCCAATGAGGCAAAATAATTTACATTGAGGTAACGGGCGATATGTTCTGAACGTTCTATATATCTACCCATCCAAAAAAGATTATTGGCTACTCTTGCTAGCATAGAATTATTGTTTCTGGTGTAATTTTTAAGTATGATTTTTTTGACGGCTGACTATTTTTTCAGTACCCAAGTGTCCTTTGATCCCCCTCCTTGCGAGGAGTTCACGATTAAGTTTCCTTTTTGAAGTGCCACACGGGTTAGTCCGCCTTTTAAAACAAATTCTTTGTCTTTTCCCAAGACGGTAAATGTTCGTAAGTCTACGTGGCGCTGTTCAAACGATGCACTCTCATCAATATAAGTGGGATGCACGGATAATGACATTATGGGCTGTGCTACGTATTTTCGAGGGTGGTCGGAGACCTGTTTTTTTACCTTTTCTATTTCTGCTTTTGTAAGTCTATTACCAATAGAAATACCATAACCGCCAGCTTCATCTACTGGTTTAATGACCAGTTCGTGGATGTGTTCTAAAACGTATTTCAGCTCATCGGGCCTACTACAGTGGTAGGTATGTACGTTATTTAAAATAGGCTCTTCGTCTAAATAGTATTTTATAATTTCCGGCATGTAGGTATATACCGCTTTATCATCGGCAACACCGGTTCCAGGTGCATTAGCCAAGGTGACATTTCCCTTTTTATACGCTGCGAACAGGCCGGGAACACCTAAAGATGAATCTGGTTTAAATTCTAAGGGATCTATAAAAAGATCATCAATACGTCTATAAATTACATCAACTTTTAAAGGACCTCGTATTGTTTTCATATAAACGAAATCGTTTTCCACGAAAAGGTCACGACCCTCTACTAGTTCTACGCCCATAGTCTTAGCGAGGTACGAATGCTCGTAAAATGCAGAATTATACATTCCAGGGGTAATTACTACACAATTGGGAACGTCCACTCCTTTAGGTTTTGCCGACTCCAAAAGTTCGAGCAAATTTTCTGCATAATTGGTTACGGTATGGGTTTGATAGTGGTTAAAAACACCAAAAAGGGCTCTTTTGAGCGCTGTTCTGTTGCAGATAACATAACTTACTCCAGACGGGCATCTTATATTATCTTCCAATACATAATATTTGCCATCGCTATGTTTTATGACATCTGTTCCGGAAATATGATTGTAGATTCCCCCAGGTGGATCTATGCCGTTCATCTGGTCCAAATAATTTTCTGAAGAGCTAATGAGATCTAAGGGAACTATACCCTGCTTTAATATTTTTTTATCATGATAGATATCCCAAAGGAAAAGGTTAAGTGCTTTGCTTCGTTGTATGGCACCTTTTTCTATGACTTCCCACTCAAGAGGGTCTATAATTCTAGGAAAAAGGTCAAAGGGGAAAATCTTTTCTTGGGTCTCATTGCCTCCATACACCTGAAAGGTAATTCCTTGATTGAAAAAGGAGGATTTCGCTTTTGAATTTAAATTCACATAATCCTTAATGGAATGCTCCCCATAAAGATTAAAAAGTTTCTGGTAGACACTTTTTATGGAACCGTCGGTTTCATAGATTTCATCATATAATTCAGGATTTCTTTGGTAAGATGAAAATATTTTATTTTCATTATTCCCCATGGTATACTTGTTTTCTTAAAAGGTAGTGGTTTTAAAATAATTATTAGGTAGTTATTCTTTATTAATAGGTTCCATTTTTTAATGAATATTCAATAAATGATGAGATTTTCTATGATTTGTTCTTTAACTCACATGCTCTAAAGAACTAAAATTAGTTTACCATATTTTGCATATTTTTAGATTCTAAACGAACTAGAATGAAAAACGTATTACTACTTCTCATCGGATTGGTTTCCTTTCAAATGAGTACCGCTCAATTTTCGGAGAAAAAGAAAGATTTCAAGGAATATGAGGGATTTTTTAATTTTTATTATGACGCGGAATCGGACAAGGTTTACTTAGAAGTGGACAAGCTAGATAAAGAGTTTCTTTATGTATATTCTCTCAGTAGTGGTATAGGGAGCAATGATATAGGTTTAGATCGCGGACAATTGGGTAACGAGCAAGTGGTCTATTTTAAGAAAGCGGGAAATAAATTACTGTTGGTGCAACCAAACTTAAAATTTCGCGCCTTAACGGAAAATGATTTAGAACGGAAATCCGTTGAACAGGCCTTCGCTAAATCCATATTGGGTGGGTTTAAGATAGAAGAGGAAAAGAATGGTACGTATGTCATTGACATTACGGATTTCTTAATGCAAGATGCGCATGGTGTCTCAAAACGTTTAAAAAGAGGGAAACAAGGTTCTTATAGTTTGGATAAAACGAAAAGTGCCATGGCCCTTGAGAGAACTAAAGCGTTTCCCAAAAATGTGGAATTTGATATGACCATGACCTTCAAAGGTGAAGCTACAGGGGCCTTCATTAATTCTGTTGCGCCAAACTCCGGTCTCATTACGGTTGCCCAGCATTGTTCTTTTATTGAACTGCCCGATGATGGTTTTAAACAACGCAAGTTCGACCCACGTTCAGGTTCCTATCCTTTTATGTACTATGATTACGCCACTCCAGTTGAAGAGTCCATTCTAAAACGTTTCATTACCAGACACCGATTGGAAAAGAAAAACCCTAACGATGCGGTCAGTGAAGCTGTGGCACCCATTATCTATTATTTGGATAACGGAACACCAGAACCAGTACGTTCTGCATTACTGGAAGGTGGTCGTTGGTGGAACCAGGCTTTTGAAGCTATAGGTTATAAGGATGCGTTTCAGGTAAAAATTTTACCGGATGATGCAGACCCAATGGACGTTAGGTACAATGTAATTCAATGGGTTCACCGCTCTACACGTGGGTGGAGTTACGGTAGCAGTATTACTGATCCACGTACGGGTGAAATTATGAAAGGGCACGTAAGTTTGGGCAGTTTACGAATACGACAGGATTATTTGATAGCGCAGGCACTTATGAACAAGCCATTTGCGGAACGAGATGATAATCACAAGCCAATGTTGGACTTGGCAATAGCTAGAATACGCCAACTTTCTGCACACGAAATCGGGCATACGCTAGGTTTTGCACATAATTATGCCGCTAGTACTAATGACAGAGCTTCTGTAATGGACTATCCGCATCCTCAGTTCTCCGTATCTAATGGAGAAATTGACTTTTCAAATGCCTATGCGACAGGAATTGGGGAGTGGGATAAGGTAACGGTAGCCTATTCGTATGCAACCTTTCCAGATAATGTGGAAGAGGAAGAAGCGCTGAACAAAATATTGGATGACGCCAAAGCAAAAGGTTTGCGGTACATTACCGACCAAGACGCACGTCCGCAGGGTAGCGCGCATGTTTTGGCGCATCTATGGGATAACGGGGAAGATATTAGTGCAGAGTTGAATACCATGCTTCAGGTCAGAAAAACTGCTATTCGTAATTTTTCTATCGATAACATAAAAACCAATGAGCCTAATTCCGTTCTCGAGGATGTTTTTGTACCGTTATACTTCTTCCATAGGTATCAAACAGAAGGGGTTGCTAAGGTTGTAGGCGGTCTGGAGTATAATTATGCGGTTAAAGGAGACGGGCAAGAAGTCGTCCGTACCATTGATAAATCCACTCAAGAAAAAGCGCTAAAGGCAGTATTAAGGACCTTGGAAGCTGAAGAGATTGCTATTCCTAGGGATAAGCTAGAGCTGTTTCCTCCTAGGGCGTTCGGTTATGGAAGAACTAGGGAGTCTATTAACGGTAAGACCGGAGTGTCTTTTGATGCCCTTTCCGCCCCAGAAACCGCTGCGGACATGTCACTAGGGTTGTTGTTACATCCAGAGCGGGCATCCAGACTGGTTCAGCAGAAAGCACTGGAGCCTAGTAATATTGGTCTAGAAAAGGTATTTAATGAATTGGTAGCGAACACTATATTTAAATCGTACAAAGATGTTTACCTACAAGAGGTGCAACGCAACATTAATTATAGAGTCCTGTTTCACTTGATGAATTTAGCGGCACATGATGCGGTTCACCCTCAGGTCAATGCCATTGCCAATGCCCAGTTAACGGCCTTAAAAGCCGCAATAATGTCAAAAGGAAAGGATGCCAATGCTATGGAGATGGTTAGACGAATCAATAATTTCTATGCCCATCCAGATAAATTTGAAGTAATTGCCGCTCCAAAATTACCAGATGGTTCGCCTATTGGAATGGACTGCTTTCATTAAATTTTTTAAACTGAATTATATTAATTAATGAAAGTAAATCTTATAAGCGATACCGTAACACAGCCTTCGGCAGGAATGATGGATGCTATGATGAGTGCCAAAGTTGGGGATGATGTTTTTAAAGAGGACCCCTCGGTAAATGCTTTGGAGGAAAAGGTAGCTACTATGTTTGGTATGGAGGCCGCTCTTTTCTTCCCAAGCGGTACCATGACCAATCAAACGGCAATCAAACTGCATACGCAGCCGGGAGAGCAACTTATTTGTGATAAATATGCGCATGTTTTTAATTATGAAGGTGGTGGTGTAAGTTTTAATAGTGGTGTTTCTTGTCGCTTGGTCGATGGTCATAGGGGCATGATGACCGCAGTGCAAGTTGAAAGTGTTATAAATCCACCAGACTTTTATCATAGTCCCTTGTCTAAGCTGGTATGTATCGAAAATACTACGAACAAAGGTGGTGGGGCTTGTTGGGATTTTAAAGAACTGGAACGGATTAAGGCAGTTTGTGAGAAACACGATCTTAAATATCATTTAGATGGTGCGCGTTTATGGAATGCTTTAGTGGCGAAAGCAGAAACTCCCAAACAATATGGCACCATGTTCGATACCATCAGTGTTTGTCTTAGTAAGGGATTGGGCTGCCCAGTAGGTTCTGTTTTGGTAGGGGATAAGGATACTATTCATCAGGCACTTCGTATTAGAAAAATCTTAGGTGGGGGAATGCGTCAATCCGGATTTTTAGCCGCTGCGGGAATATTTGCACTAGACGAGCATGTAGAACGTCTTTCGGAAGACCATAAAAAAGCTGTTGAAATAGGGAGTACCTTACAGGAGTTAAGTTTTATAAAAAAAGTAGAACCCATAGAAACCAATATTATTATTTTTGAAATTGACGAAACCCATAGCTCTAGCCATGGGTTTACGGAAAAATTACTACGTTCAGATATTCATATCATAAGTATGGGTCAGGGTAAACTAAGAATGGTTACCCATATGGATTACACGGATACTATGCATAGTTATCTTTTAGAGAGGTTACGAAACCTGTGATAATTAAAATGTATCAGTCTTAACGAAGCTGCTCTTCAGATTTTTAATTCCGTTTTCCATGCCGGCTTCGGAACTATAGAGCCCGCTACTCCCAATAACGGTACCATCCTCGTTTTTGAGATTAAACAAAAACTTACCGTCAAAATTTGTTTTACGTTCAAAGTGTTTTAACGGGGAATTAGCTATATGGAGTCCTTTCAAGGTTCTTTCAACCTCTTTTTTGTTAGAAAAAGGGACACTTTTCAATAATATTTTTCCCGTTTCCGATTTCACCAAAAACTGAAATCCATTCTCATTTTTCTTCTTTATTTCAATCATTTCCAGCGCTTTTCTTTTAAAGATAACCATTCTATCTATTATAGAAAACAAGACTGTTTTTAATTTTTTTCAAATTTATAGTGACTTTTTCAAAAGTTGGGTTTCTTATAGATACACTATAAATTATAAATATCAACCATTATGAAAAAAGTACTATTTGTATTTGCATTTATGACAGCGGCCATGACAATGGCGCAAGACCTACCAGAAAACCCGGAACCGGGCAAATGTTATGTTCGTTGTACCACACCGGATGTGTACGTCAATGAAACAATGACCTTGACCGTAAAGCCAGCTTACAAAGTTTTGAAAACAATTCCTGCGACTTTCAAAACCGTTACGGAAAGAGTTGAGGTAAAAGCGGCAGGGAAGAAGCTTACCGTTATTCCAGAGAAATGGGGAACAGAAACGGTAACGTACGTTTCCAAAGAAGGAGGAAACACTTTAAGTATTACTCCGGCTAGTTTTAGACCTTCTTCGGAAACGATTGAAATTAAGCCTGCCTACGCGCAATGGGAATTGGGAGCGGCAGCCCCAGACTGTGCATCGGGAAATCCTGATGATTGTAGGTATTGGTGTTACAAGGGCTATCCCGCAGAATTTACCACCGTTAGCACGGAGGTTCTAGGAGCGGATGCGTCCATTTCTAAGACGCCCCTCGGCTCAAAGAATGCTTCTTACACCAAAAGAGTATTGTTAGAGCCTGCTAGAGTAGTTGAAGAAATTATTCCTGCAGAATACAGAACTATAACTAAAACGGTACTGGATAAGGACGCTTACACTGTAGAAGAAACTATTCCTGCCGTGACCAAGACAGTTACTAAAGAAGTATTGAAGGAAAAAGGCGGACTTACTACTTGGAAAGAGGTAGAGTGTTCTTTAGTGGAGTATCAAGCGTTACCTATCAACTGGAATCTTGGTAGTGCCTCTTTAACTGCTGACGCAAAAAGAATAATAGACACTAGATTAATGCCGGTATTACAACAAAACCCTGGTGTTAAATTGGAAATTGCTTCACATACGGATGTAAGGGGAAACTCTGGTTCTAATCAGGATTTGTCCGAGAGACGTGCTAAAGCCGTTGCAGATTATTTAATTACTAAAGGAGTTAACTCTAGCCTTTTAGTTGCCAATGGTTACGGTGAGAACAAAGTAAAGAACAGATGTAGAGAGGGTGTTACATGTACAGAAAGAGAACATGCTGTAAATAGAAGAACTGAATTTAGATTGATCAACAATTAATCCCTCAAAGTTCCCTAAAATGAAAAGGCTTTCCTTACTGGAAAGCCTTTTTTATTTGTTCTTTTCGAGAAGTTGTATATGATAACGTACATCGCCATTCATTGCATACCCAGAGTATTCGTCTAGGGCTTTCCCTTTATTGTTTATTATTTTAAGTAATGGGAATACACCTTTTTTGTTATAGGTTGCCACTACCGCCTTATTGTGCTTCATCTGCTCGGCAGACAGAAGATCTTGATTTCTTGGCATGTCTACATACAACGTGACATAGTTTGCAGAAACTTCCGTGAACTGGGTGGTTTCAAAAAAATCTTTTTTAAGCATCTTACATGGGGGGCACCAATCACTTCCGGTAAAATAAATAAGAATGTTTTTATCGCTCTTCTTGGCAAGTTTTAAAGCTTTTTCAAGATTATATTCCCATTTAGTATCGTTCGATACTTCAATCGGCGCTTGAGCCGATAAGAATAAGGGAAGCAACAGTACTAAAAGTAGTTTCTTCATGATATTTGAGTATAACGATTACTTAAATAACGAATCCATCCCCGGAATATTGGGCATACCTTCTTTGGCTACCGCGGCAAGCTCGGTTTCATTTACTGAAGTTGCTTTTTCAATTGCCTTGTTCAAGGTAAGTATAAGATAATCTTCTAGTTGTTCCTTGTCCTGTAGCAAATCATCCGAGATACTAATTTGCTTTAACTCTCTATTTGCGGTAATAACCACTTCTAATAGGCCGTCGGCAGATTTTTCATCCAAAAGCACCGTGTTCATGCGTTTCTTGGTGTCTTCTACTTTCTGTTGGGTCTCCTTTAATTTACCCATCATTCCCATCATATCTCCAAACATTGTATATTATTTATAGGTTTCTAAAGTGTAAAAATACTAAATTACTGGAATTTTAATTTAGATAATGAATCATAGAGAATTACAAAAAATACTTCTATTAATTAGTATTATTTTTGCCGCTTCCTGTAAAGATGAACAAAGAGATAAGATGCCCAAAATAGACCCTCCCGTAGCAAAAAAAATCGCCAAAGAAATTGTAGCTCATAACGATGTTAGGATAGATGATTATTACTGGTTAAATAACAGAGAGAATGAGGAAGTGCTTTCTTATTTGAATCAGGAGAACGAATACTACAGCAAGCTTACGGCGCATACCAAGGAGTTTCAAGGAGCACTTTTTACAGAAATGAAGGGTAGGATTAAGGAGGATGACTCCTCCGTACCCTATAAGTTGAACGGGTATTGGTACCAAACGCTTTATGAAATTGGCAAGGAATATCCAATTTATTCAAGACATAAAGAACTCCTAGAGGCTCCTAAAGAGGTGATGTTCGACGGAAACGAAATGGCCGCAGGAACGGATTATTTTAAGATTGGAGGTATTGCCATAAGCCCCAATAATAAAATTGCCGCCTATGGTGTAGATAAAGTTAGCCGTAGACAGTACACCATACGGTTCAAGAATCTTGAGACGGGAGAAGTATTTGATGATGTAATAGAGAATACAACGGGTGGCGGTGTTTGGGCCAATGATAACCAAACCTTGTTCTATACCAAAAATGATACGGTCACCTTAAGGTCGGATAAAATTTACAAGCATAGATTGGGTACGCCTTCATCCGAGGATGAGCTTGTTTATCATGAAAAGGACGAAACGTTCACCACGTATGTCTATCGAACAAAATCAAAAAAATACATTGTTATTGGCTCTTCGAGCACCTTAACTTCAGAATATCAAATTTTGCCCAGTGACCAACCTGATGGTGTATTTCAGCTTTTTTCAAAGCGAGAAAGGGGTTTGGAGTATTCCATATCCCATTACAAGGGCAGTTTTTATATTCTTACCAATAAGGATGGTGCTACCAACTTTAAATTAATGAGGACTCCGGAAACTGCGACGGAATCGGTGAATTGGAAAGATTTCATCACGCACAGAGAAGAAGTGCTTTTAGAGTATATGGACATCTTTAAGGATTACTTTGTACTTACGGAAAGAGAGAACGGACTCAGTAAAATTAAGATAGTGAAATGGGATGGCTCTTTGGAGTATTATTTGCCATTTGAAAGTGAAACGTATACCGCATACACCAGTGCAAATCCTGATTTTGATACTGAAATTTTACGGTACGGTTATAACTCTTTAAGAACACCTAGTTCCGTTATTGATTTTAACATGCGCACAAAGGAAAAAGAGGTCAAAAAGGAACAACAGGTTCTCGGTGGACGCTTTTTCAAAGAGAATTACAAAGAAGAACGTATCTGGGCAACGGCACGGGACGGTATTAAAGTTCCTATGTCCCTTATTTATCACAAGGATACTTCATTAAATCCCGATACGCCTATCTTACAATATGCTTATGGTTCTTATGGCTATACGATAGATCCTTCATTCTCCTCCATTCGTTTAAGTCTTTTGGATAGAGGATTTGTATATGCGATTGCCCACGTCCGTGGTGGCGAATACTTGGGTCGCCCTTGGTACGAAGACGGTAAACTATTGAACAAGAAAAATACCTTTACGGATTTTGTGGATTGCTCTAAATTTTTAATAGATCAAAAAATGACGAGCCCAGAGCATTTATATGCCTCAGGTGGATCAGCTGGTGGGCTTTTAATGGGGGCAATCGTAAATATGGCACCACAGCTTTACAATGGTGTTATTGCTACAGTACCTTTTGTAGATGTGGTTACGACCATGCTAGACGATACAATCCCCCTTACTACAGGAGAATATGATGAATGGGGTAATCCTAATGAAAAGAACTATTATGATTATATGAAATCTTACTCGCCCTATGATAACGTTAAGCAGCAAGGTTATCCCAATATGTTGGTCACTACAGGTCTACATGATTCTCAGGTACAGTATTTTGAACCGGCGAAATGGGTAGCTAAACTTAGGGACATGAAGAAAGATGACACGCTATTGCTATTCGATATTAATATGGATGCCGGACATGGCGGCGCATCAGGTAGGTTTGAATCACTTAAGGAGGTAGCTAAAGAGTATGCATTTTTACTGGATTTAGAAGGAAAAATACCCTAGTTGAAAAAAAATAGTAGTTTTGTATCGATTTTCTGACCTAAAAGTTTGTTGGAAAGTCGTAAAATTAGAATCCCCTTATGAAGAATGAGATAAAGGCTTACAACAATATCTTAGAGCTAGTAGGTAGTACTCCCTTAGTAAAACTTAATAAAATCACTAAAGGATTCATTGGTAATTTCTACGCCAAAGTAGAGGCCTTTAATCCAGGGCATTCCGCCAAGGACCGTATCGCTTTACATATCATAACAGAAGCGGAACGAAAAGGAATTTTAACGGAAGGTAGTACAATTATTGAAACAACTTCTGGTAATACTGGTTTCAGCATAGCAATGGCCAGTATCATAAAGGGCTACAAATGTATTTTGGCGGTAAGTTCAAAATCTTCTAAAGACAAGATAGACATGCTAAGGTCTATGGGAGCTACGGTATACGTTTGCCCTGCCCATGTAAGTGCAGACGACCCACGGTCTTATTACGAGGTTGCAAAACGTTTGCATAAAGAAACAAAAGGTTCCATATACATTAATCAGTATTTTAATGAGTTGAACATGGATGCTCATTATAAATCCACCGGACCAGAAATTTGGGAACAAACCGCTGGGCAGATTACACATTTAGTTGCGTGTAGTGGCACTGGTGGCACTATCTCAGGAACGGCTCGTTTTCTGAAGGAGCAAAGCCCGAACATAAAAGTCATCGGAGTGGATGCCTATGGCTCGGTCCTGAAGAAGTATCATGAGACGGGTACTTTGGATACCAATGAAATTTACCCCTATAGAATAGAGGGATTGGGAAAAAATTTAATCCCCGGAGCAACGGATTTTAAGATTATAGACGAGTTTATTAAGGTTACCGATGCAGAAAGTGCGCATACCGCAAGAGAGGTTTCTAGAACCGAAGGTATTTTTGTGGGGTATACTAGTGGCGCAGTAATGCAAGCTTTGAAGCAACTGAACGAATTAAATACTTTTACTGAGGAAAGTAAAGTCGTGGTGATCTTTCCTGATCACGGTTCTAGATATATGAGCAAAATATATAGCGATCAGTGGATGGAGGACCAAGGTTTTTTAGAGACCAATCCTGTAGAAGAAACGCAAGAGATACAATTCGTAAAATAATACAATCGTACGTATTTGCAGAAAGAGCGGGTTTTTCACCCGCTTTTTCATGTTGTAAATAATTTATGAATGCAACCTAAAAATTTTTACTTTTGCACTTAGAACAAAATGTAGGCAATGACAGATTTATTTGACAGAATTATAGAGAATAAAGGACCATTAGGGAAGTGGGCTTCGCAGGCAGAGGGTTATTTCGTGTTTCCTAAACTGGAAGGACCTATTTCCAATAGAATGAAATTTCAGGGTAAGGATGTAATTACCTGGAGTATCAATGATTACCTAGGTCTTGCCAATCTACCCGAAATAAAAAAAATTGATGGTGAGGCGGCTGCAGAATATGGTGCGGCTTACCCTATGGGTGCGCGAATGATGAGCGGACACACAAAATTCCATGAACAGCTAGAGCAGGAATGTGCGGACTTTGTTAATAAAGAATCTGCTTACCTTTTAAATTTTGGTTATCAGGGCATTATGTCTGCTATTGATGCACTGGTCTCTAAAGACGACATTATTGTTTACGATGTAGATTGCCATGCATGTATTATAGATGGTGTACGGTTGCATATGGGCAAGCGTTTTACGTTCAAGCACAACGACATCGAAAGCCTAGAAGTTAATTTGGAACGTGCCGTAAAAATGGCCGAGCAGACCGGAGGAGGTATTCTTGTAATTTCTGAGGGTGTTTTTGGAATGCGCGGTGAGCAGGGTAGATTGAAGGAAATCGTCGCCCTTAAGAAAAAATACAACTTTCGTCTTTTGGTAGACGATGCACATGGTTTCGGAACTTTAGGAAAAACGGGAGCAGGAGCAGGAGAGGAGCAAGGGATTCAAGATGATATTGATGTCTACTTCGCAACATTCGCCAAGTCTATGGCAAGCATCGGTGCCTTTTTAGCGGCCGATAAAGAAATTATAGATTACTTAAAATATAACCTGCGTTCGCAGATGTTCGCCAAATCGCTACCCATGCTATATGTTAAGGGAGCTTTAAAAAGGTTGGATATGTTACGTACCCAGCCTGAACTTAAAGCAAAGCTTTGGGAGAACGTTAATGCCTTACAGAACGGATTAAAGGACAAAGGTTTTGATATAGGAAATACCACCAGCTGTGTAACGCCTGTGTATTTGAACGGTAGTATACCCGAGGCAATGGCCTTAGTAAAGGATTTACGAGAAAATTACGGTATTTTCTGCTCTATAGTTGTTTATCCGGTAATACCTAAAGGGCTTATCCTATTAAGGATGATACCGACCGCTACACATACCATGGCTGATATTGACGAAACGCTAGAGGCCTTTTCTGCCATTAGAGAACGATTGGAGAACGGTACATACAAACGACTATCTGCTGCTGTTGCTGCGGCAATGGGAGAATAAAACATATTTTTCAAATTATAAAAAGCCCGTACAATTGTCCGGGCTTTTTTATTGGCACCTCCAAAAGGGCAGCATACCCTAAAGTCTGCCTAGAAATTATATGTTCATTTCCTACGAATAACTCGTTGGTTTGCCCCGAGGTGGTCTATTTATAAATCTTTTCGGTACGTTCTTCGTCTTTTGTAAATAACCGGGTCAAAATGTTTCCACATCTGTTTTATCGCTAGGTTCTCCTCTAACTCTGGTGTTCTATAACACATTTCTATGCCTTTTTTAGTAAAAGTCTTGTAATATTCATTGAAAATTATTGCCGTTACCCCTTTATTCTGATATTCAGGGTCAATACCAATCAAATAAAAGATAACGTCCTTACTGTTCTTTTTTGCGTTCAATAGATGAAATAATCCAAAGGGAAAGAGTTTTCCTTTAGCTTTTTGTAACGCTTCTGAAAAAGAGGGCATGACTATGGCGAAAGCTACAAGCTTATCTTCCTTGTCTTTAATGAACTTTATGTACTCTGGATTTATAAAACTGATATACTTTTTCTTGAAATAGGCCTTTTGTATTTCGGTGATGGGCACAAATGAGGAAAGGCTCGCATATGTTTTATTGAAAAGGTCAAACATCTCATCGGCCAAGGGCAATACTTCCTTTGTTTTGGTAAAATTCAATTCACTCAAACCATATCTCCTTTTAATAAGGTCATTTAATTTAGTGAATAGTTTGGGGTCTGCATTCCGTGCCGGAAACTTATTCTCCATATATTCCTTCTCTTTTACAAAACCCAAGCGTTCGTAATGTTCTTTGTAATAAGGATGGTTGTACCAGGTAATCATGGTGCCAATGTGATCAAAACCCTCTACTAGCACGCCAACCTTATCTAAATTGGAAAATCCTACAGGGCCCTCCATATATTCCAAGGAATTGGCTGTTCCTATTTCGCTGACTTTTTGTAGTAAAGCTTCAGAAACACTCGTATTATCAACAAAATCGAACCACCCAAAACGCATTTTTTTTACGTTTTGTTCTTGTACTTCCAATCTGTTGATAATTGCCGCAACCCGCCCAACGATCTTATCATTTTCATAGGCCAGAAAGAACCATGCGTCCGCATCCTTGAAAACTGGATTTTTGGTCTTGTCAAAGGACTCCAGCTCATCATTGATTATGGGAGGTACCCAATATTTAGAATCTTTGTAAAGAACAAAAGGAAAGGTTACAAATTTCTTTAAATCCGATTTGGAGGAAACCTCTTTTATAGTGATCATCGATGGTTTTTAGAACCATCAATATTAGGGATATTAATCAATACTTAAAAATAGCATCGGTATAAATGTTTCATTGCGATACTATCCTAGAACTCTATTTCTCCCGAGTCTTTTTTCTTTTTCTTTTCGGCCTTCTTTAGTTTTCGAAGTTGTTTTTTGGAAGGTCCCAAATCAATATCTTCGGCACCGCTGCCCTTATTTTTTCTTTTTTTCTTTTTCATGGCGTTCTTTTCGATAGCTCCACCATTTTGATCTGCATCTTGATCCTCAATGGGTACTAAACTGTCTTTGTGGAAGTCAAAACGGTAAGAGCCACCGGCACTTACGAATATTCTTGAGGGGGTATTCTTGAAACTAGCGCCTAAATTGAAATCTACTTGTAAGCGTTCATTTAACAAATGTGCAATACCACCTCTGATTAATAGGTCTGCATAGCGGTCGCTTTGAATCCCTTGATGCTCCACAAATGCACTCCATTTTGGATTTCTAAAAGCATGGGAGAGGGAAATGATATAGCTCATTTCGGGAAACTCCGTCCCTATGCGGTCATAAGCAACATTAGTGATCATAACGAATCTAGGTGTTAATCTACTTTGTGTAGCTAGCATTACCCTGGGAGAAATTGTGGCCTCTCCTGGGTAGTAGGGATTATCTCCTAACACGAAATTTGCACCGGCATAGATTGATACCGCAGGAAGTAGATTTTTAAGTTGAAATTTATTGTTTGCTCTCCAACTATATAAATTGGGTTTATTTCTTTCGGGATTTTTAAAGGGATCGTAAACTAAAAATTTTAATCCTAGTCTATTTCTAGTAAAATCAGTTCTTTTTGCGGTGATATCAAAATTGTTAAATAGGATTTCCTGGTCTTGAAAACTTCCCTCGTAGTTTAATTCTAGTCTTTCAAACAATAATCCGTATCGCAAAGAGATGTCCGTTCCCCACATATCGGATTGCGTGTTCAGCAAAGTATGGTCACTTTGTTCATAGAACAGACCTAGTTCCGCTTGCACAACATTTTTCCCAACGGCATAGGCACTTACAGAAAGACCTGGTCTATTTGAATTGATAACATCTGTATATTGACTCTTTAAAGCCATTGGCAGTATGCACAAAAGAAAAAGGATAAAACTTGAAACTCTTTTAACGTAAAAGGGTTTGCTCATGGATACGACTTTATAATTATTTTAATACTTTGAATCTAGTATAACAACGTGATAATTGTATTTTTGATATATATCATTCATAAATAAATGGCTTTTTTAAAAACAATACTGATTATTCTTTTGGGATATTACTTGCTCAAAATCTTGGCAAGATTATTCGCTCCCAAAATAATTAATTACGCAGCAAAGAAAACAGAGTCCCATTTTAAGCAGGCTTTTGAAGGATTTGAACAGCAATCTAATTCCTATAAAACGGATGAAGGGGAAGTGATCATCAATAAAAAATCAACAAAGAGAAAAGGTGATTCCGAAAAAGTAGGGGAGTATATTGATTTCGAAGAACTAGACTAGTTATCTTTGTCTAACCAATCTCCGCTAATCAATATGAAGAAGGGCTTAAAATTCTTTTTGATTCATTTTTTCGTAAC
This sequence comes from Maribacter sp. 4U21, assembly GCF_002742365.1. Lineage (NCBI taxonomy): Bacteria > Pseudomonadati > Bacteroidota > Flavobacteriia > Flavobacteriales > Flavobacteriaceae > Maribacter > Maribacter sp. 4U21. Next base: position 154,530 of record NZ_MDGN01000072.1, on the reverse strand, counting down.
TGTCTTTTTTGTTCTAGCAGCAGTTTCTTACTTCCACCCGGTACTTCAAGGTAAAGTCATATATCAACACGATATTGCTCAGTATACGGGAATGGCAAAGGAGCAAAATGATTTCCGTAAAAGGACGGACACTGAACCCTATTGGACCAATAGTGCATTTGGAGGCATGCCCACTTATCAGCTTGGTGCAAATTATCCTCATAATTATATAAAACAATTAGATCGTACCCTTCGTTTTTTACCAAGGCCTGCGGATTATCTGTTTCTGTACCTTATCGGCTTTTATATCCTTTTGTGTTGTTTAAAGGTAGATTACCGATTGGCCATTGTAGGGGCACTTGCATTCGGCTTCTCCACCTATTTAATCATCATAATTGGTGCGGGTCACAACGCAAAAGCTCATGCTCTAGGCTATTTGCCATTACTTTTGGCTGGTATAGTTCTAGTATTCAGAAAAAAATACCTCTGGGGATTTCTACTCACGGCAATAGCTATGGCACTCGAAATTGTGGCCAATCACTATCAAATGACTTATTATTTTATGTTGTTGGTCTTGGTACTTGGTATTGTATATCTTATAGACGCCATAAAAAGAAAAGACCTTAAGCATTTTTTCACCTCGGTCGGTTTGCTATTGGTTGCGGTATTACTAGGTATAGCTACGAATGCCACGGGCTTAATGGCCACAAAGGAGTATGCGGATTGGAGTACGCGTGGCAAAAGTGAATTGACCATAAACCCAGATGGTTCTCCAAAAAACAATACGGGTGGTTTAAGTAAGGAATATATTACCCAATGGAGTTATGGCATTACGGAGTCTTTGAATCTTTTTGTTCCACGATTGTTCGGAGGTGCCAGTCAGGAAAATCTGGGCGAGGAATCAAAATCATTTAATTACTTAGTAGACAAGGGACTACCAAGGTCTAGCGCTTTAGACTTTGTTAGCGGAATTCCTTTATACTGGGGTAAACAACCAGGGGTGTCCGGTCCGGCCTACATAGGGGCTATAATTTTTTTCCTGTTTGCACTGGGACTGTTTTTGGTAAAAGGCAAACATAAATGGTGGCTACTTTTTGGTACGTTAATGTCCCTAATTTTATCTTGGGGAAAGAATTTCAGTATACTTACTGACTTCATGATAGACTATTTTCCGCTGTACGATAAGTTCAGGGCGGTGTCTTCCATTCAGGTTATTTTAGAACTGTGCGTGCCTATCTTGGCTATTTTAGCTATAAAGAAGTTGTTCAAGGATAAGGTGTCACAGGCAGATAAAATAAATGCGCTCAAATATGCATCGGCAACGGTACTAGGTTTGGGTGTTTTGTTATTTGTTTTTAAGGGAACATTGAGTTTTGTTGGTGCGGCGGATGCTAATTTGAGGATGACGGGACTTGAAGAACTACCGGAAATGCTTCGCTTAGATCGCAAAGCGGTATACACCAGTGATTTATTACGCTCTTTAGGCTTAGTCTTAGCGACTGCGGTATTGTTATGGTTTTACCTTAAAGGGAAAGTCAAAACCAATATGGTCGTCATAGTTTTAGGTGCTATGATTGTATTTGACCTCGTTGGTGTGAATTTGCGTTATGTCAATGCCGATAATTTCGTTTCTAAAAGAAGAATGTTAGAACCTTTTCAAAAAACAGGGGCCGACCAAATGATTTTAAAGGATGATGGACAGTTCAGGGTTTTTGACCAAACCGATGGTTTTGACTCTGCTAAAACAGCATATTTTCATAATGCCATAACGGGATACCATGCGGCGAAGCCCGCTGGAATGCAGGACCTTTTCGAGTTTCATGTTTACAAGGGAAATCTTTCCGTTTTTAATATGCTCAATGTCAAGTATCTTGTACGTGAAGATGAAGAGGGGAATAAGTTTCCAATAGAAAACCCCAATGCCAATGGTAATGCTTGGTTTGTAGAAAAGTTAGTGCAAGTAACTACTGCGGATGAAGAAATAAAAGCCTTAGATAGTTTGGATACGAAACGTATCGCGGTAGTGAACACAGAAAAGTTTAAGAATATAAATAGGTATGATTATAAGGTAGATTCTCTTACAGCTATTCGTTTAACGGACTACGAACCCAATCACCTTACCTATACTGCTACCAATGCGAATGCTGGGGTTGCCGTCTTTTCCGAAATGTACTACGCCAATGGGTGGAATGCCTATATAGACGGAGAATTAAAGGAGCATTTTAAGGTTAATTACGTGCTTAGGGCATTGAAAGTCCCCGAAGGAGAACATACTATTGAATTTAAATTTGAGCCTGCGGTAGTAGAACAAGGTAGTTCAGTGGCCTTAGCAAGCACAATTTTATTAGGACTCGTTCTTTTAGGCGGAATTGGCTTTTCGTTCTGGAAAAACAAAAAGCAGGAGAAATCATAATGAAAAAGGTGTTGGTCATTACCTATTATTGGCCACCGGCTGGCGGCCCTGGAGTACAACGCTGGTTGAAATTTGTGAAGTATTTAAGAAATTTTGGAATAGAACCAGTGCTCTACATCCCCGAAAATCCACATTACCCGTTAATTGATAAAAGTTTTGAAAGTGATATTCCCGATGATATTACTATTTATAAACACCCCATTTGGGAACCGTACCGATTCGCAAGTTTGCTTTCTAGGAAGAAAACTGAACGTATTAGTTCTGGTATAATACAGCATAAAAATCAATCTATATTAGAGCAATTGATGCTATGGGTTCGCGGTAATTTCTTTATACCCGATGCTCGCAAATATTGGGTTAGACCTTCGATAAAATTTTTATACGACGTAATAGATAAAGAAGGGATATCCAGTATAATAACCACTGGTCCACCACATAGCGTACATCTTATAGGACACTATTTAAAGGAATTTAAAAAGGTAACTTGGCTTGCTGATTTTCGGGACCCTTGGACATCCATAGGATACCATAAAAAGTTAAAACTCACCGGTATTGCTCGGAACAGACATAAAGAACTGGAGCATTTGGTGTTAAACAATGCCGATAAAATTGTGGTCACAAGCCAAACAACTAAAGACGAATTTCAACAACTGACCCGTAAACCTATACATGTAATCACCAATGGTTTCGATAGCGTAACCCCAGCTAAAGTTAATTTAGATAAGAAGTTTACAATTTCTCACGTAGGCTCCATGCTTTCCGCACGGAACCCCGAAAATTTTTGGAAGGTATTATCAGAATTGGTCAATGAGCATAGTGCTTTTAAAGCGGCATTGGAACTTCGTTTTATAGGCGTTGTTAGCGAGGATATTTTAAAATCTCTAAAATCCTTTGGTCTGGATAATTACCTGCATGTAGTAGGTTACGTAAAACATGATGAGGCAGTTGCGTATCAACGACGCTCACAAATACTTTTGCTTGCTGAAATAGATGCTCCGGAAACCGTAGGCATTATTCCGGGTAAATTGTTTGAATATATGGCTGCAGCGCGTCCTATTCTTGGTATTGGACCAGAGGACTGGGAAGTGGCAAAACTTGTAGCGGATACCAAGACAGGAGCAATATTCGATTATAAGGCACATTTTCAATTGAAAAATGTACTTTTAAACTGGTTTCAACAATATCAAAAGAATGCATTGAACGTTGCCTCCAATAATATTAACCAATATAGTAGGAGGGAGCTTACAAGAAAATTAGCCGAGCATATTTAATGGGAATCGTTTTAAAACAGTCAATGAGCAATACCATAGTCACTTATATTGGCTTTGGTATAGGTGCTGTTAATACTTTGTTTTTGTATACGAAATTCATGCAACCGGAAAACTATGGGCTCGTTCAAGTTGTCTTGTCCGTTTCTGCTGTGCTCATGCCCATACTGGCGTTCGGAATTCCAAATAGTTTAGTGAAATTCTACAGTAGCTTCAATGAAAATAGAGCCCAAGATGGTTTTTTGACCATGATGCTATTATTACCATTGGTGCTTATCGTACCCATTGCTTTACTTAGTTTTTTTGCCAACGAAGCCATTGGTAGTTTGTTGGCTAGAGAAAACCCAGTTGTCAGAGATTATGTCTGGCATATATTTCTAATAGGTTTGGCCATGGCTTATTTTGAGGTTTTCTATGCCTGGGTGCGTGTTCGTATGAAATCTGTTTTCGGAAATTTCATGAAGGAGATTTTTTGTAGGGTTTGTCAATCCATACTTCTTGTATTATTCGTTTTCGATTATATCGAAATAGAATTCTTTATCAATGCAGTAGTGGTAAGTTATTTACTCCGTATGCTAATTATGAAATTCTATGCCTATAGATTACATATGCCAAAGTTAATATGGAATATTCCCGGGAATTGGCGAGATATCGTAAAGTATAGTGCGCTGATTATTCTAGGTGGTTCCACGGCCATTGTACTAATGGAAATAGATAAGGTAATGTTGAACAACTTTTTACCTATAGCCAATGTTGCCTATTATGGTGTTGCCGGTTTTATAGCCGTCTCCATAGCGGTTCCGGCTAGGGCCATGCATCAAATTACTTATCCCATGACAGCGGAATATCTCAATAGGAACGATGTATTCTCCTTAAAGGGGCTGTACCAGAAAAGTTCACTGACCCTTTTTATAATTTCCGGCTTGCTGTTTCTTCTTATTATTTTGAATCTAAATGATCTGTATAAGTTAATGCCAGATGGTTATGCCGGAGGGTTCTTTATTGTTTTTTGGATAGGTCTGGCTAAAGTATTTGATGCGCTTCTGGGCAATAATAATTCTATACTCTATAATTCGGATTACTATTGTTCTATACTGTTTTTTGGAGTTTTACTGGCCCTCATGGCCATAGGACTAAATCTTTGGTTAATTCCTACTTATGGTTTAAATGGCGCTGCCATAGCCAGTTTTTCTGCTTTTTTTGTGTACAATTGCCTAAAGCTGTATTACGTGAAGTTGAAATTTCAAATTTCACCATTTACCAGAGAAACCGTAAAGGTATTTTCCTTGTTGCTTGTATTGGGCGCTATCTTTTATTATTTACAGTTTTCTTTTCACCCTATTTTGAATATTGCGTTAAAGAGTGCTTTGCTTGTTCTTATGTACACCTTTATTCTATATCGATTTAAGATATCCGAAGATGTTAATGGGGTACTTTCTAAATTTCTTAAAAAATAAATGCTGGTAATAGCTAGTCACGCGGTACCTGTCTTGCAAAACCCAGTTCGATTACAAGAATATGGTGTAGGGATTTTTGACCTATTAGTGACCAAATCAGCTTTAAAAAAAGCGGTTAAAAAGGAATTGATCCTGGTTAATGGGACAGTTGGAAGTACGGCTACATTTATCAAGGGCGGGGAGCAAATCGAATTACTTGCCTCTAGTCGTAATAGTCTAGCGCGGAAGTTACTATTAAAATTAGAGGTAGTTTACGAAGACGATTACTTGGCCATCATTAATAAACCTGCAGGGATATTGGTGAGCGGTAATAGTTTTAAAACAGTAGCTAATGCCCTAACTCAGAACCTAATGCCCAGCCAAGAAGCCGATGCCGTAATGCCGCAACCAGTGCATAGACTTGATTATCCCACAACGGGATTATTGCTAATCGGAAAAACGAGCAGAAGTATTATGCTTTTAAGTAAACTATTTGAAGAAAAGAAAATTAGCAAGGTTTACCACGCTGTTACCATTAAGGATATGAAAAGAAAGGGTCTACTACAATACCCGGTAGACGATAAAGCGGCTGAATCTGAATTTGAAGTGCTACAAGTGATACCATCAGAAAGGTTTGATTTCTTAAACTTAGTAAGACTAAAACCTAGCACAGGAAGAAGACATCAACTTCGTAAGCATCTTTTGGCCCTAGGTAATCCTATTTTGGGAGATGCAGTCTACGCTTTAGATGATTTAATTCTAAAAGGAAAGGGTTTGTACCTCCATGCCAGCGAACTCAAGTTTGTTCATCCTTTAACAAAAGAAGAATTGATTATTAAATGTAGACTTCCAAAAAAGTTCGGAAAGTTGTTTAAAATTGTTTTGTGAGAAGTAATTATTGATCAAACCATATTCGCTTTAAAGGGAACATTCTTCTGTACTCAGGGTTAATTCAAGTTGCTATTTTGAAAACTCAAAATAGGCGTTCATTAAAAAAAGCCCCGCAGTGAAATGGTTTCACTACGGGGCTAAACAACTAACCAACCTAAAAACTATTTTTATAGTCTTCTACTATTTCTTGTAGTAGCGGACCTTGAGTTACTTCTTGTGTTTCTGCTAGGAGCTTTAGCTTTACTCACTGACCTTGATCTTGTGCTTCTACTTACCGTAGACCTTGATCTAGAAGGAGCTTTGCTCGTAGCTCTAGTATTAGAACTTCGCTGTGTTCTTTGTTGTGCAACACTTCTCTGTGTTCTACCTTGAGTACTACGTACGTTAGCACTTCTACTAACAGGTTTCTTATACGTGGTAGTACTTCTTTTTATTGTGGTACTTCTAGGAGTTCTAGTTACTTCTCTTTTGGTAACCGTTCTTCCTTGATTACCTCTTACCGCGTTGTTATTTCCACGTTTTACCGTAGATGTACTTCGTCTGGTAGAAGTAGTTCTTGAGACATTGTTGTTTCTATTAGAACGTGCAGTGCTATTAGAAGTAACACTTCTCCCGTTTCTTAAACCATCATTCCTCTTGGAAATGTTATTTCCCCTATTGGAATTATTTCTTTTGGCAACACTTCTATTTTTTATTTTGGTACTTCTAGGAGTTCTAGTTACCTCTCTTTTGGTAACCGTTCTTCCTTGATTACCTCTTACCGCGTTTTTATTTCCACGTTTTACCGTAGATGTGCTTCGTCTGGTAGAAGTAGTTCTTGAGACATTGTTGTTTCTATTAGAACGTGAGGTGCTATTAGAAGCAACACTTCTCCCTTTTCTTAAACCATCATTCCTTTTGGAAATGGTGTTTCCCCTATTGGAATTATTTCTTTTGGCAACACTTCTATTGCTTCTGAACGAATTGTCACGTACCGCAACTCTTCTGTCATTTCTATAGATATTAGCTCTTTCTCTACGAACCTTGTTATACCTATGCTCTCTTCCAATCTGTACATAAGACCTTCTGAAGTTGTTTCTATAAGGATTATAGTAGGTATATCTAATTGGTGTATAGAATCTTCTATAAGGTCTGTTCAACACAAAACTAAATCCTAAGGCCGGTCTTGCGAACCATCTATGAAACGGTCGGTAAACATAATGTCTGTTATATACGTTGATGAAACCAACATGATGGTTGAAAAACCCGCTGTTATTATAAAATACGGTCATACCACCCAATATTCTAACTCTTCCGTTCCTGTAACGGATATCTACATCACCAATTTGATTTACACGTCCGTAGAAATCGTAAAAAATGGGTACATTTTCTACTTGTATTACTGCTCCGTAATCATCATACTGGGCAAAAGGGCTATAATCAAAGCCAGAATTAAATGTAATCCCGTTTCTTCTACCTATAACTTGATTTTCGATATAAAAATCGAACTCACCATCTGGGAAAACTGAAAACGTAATGCCATTTTCAACAAAAATGAAAGCGTTGTTGTTATAATAAGCATTGCGTGTTGCAACCTTATCTTCTGTTGTACTTTTGGCAACAACACCTGTGGTACCTAAAAGCATCGCCGTAAAAAGGAGTACTAAATTTTTCATGATATAAGGTTTTAAATTCTGAATGTAATTATTCACATTCTCTTACCTAGTATCAAACAACGTGCCAAAAAATATTAATTAAATTTAAAAATTTGATTATCAATTACTTAAATTAAATTGATATGAAGGTTTTTACTATTTCAGTTCTTATAATTTCTCCTTTAAATACTTCGCCGTAAAAGATTTTTTATTTTCAGCGACTTCTTCCGGTGTACCTTCTGCCAGTAATTGACCACCATTTTCGCCACCTTCAGGTCCAAGGTCAATAATATAGTCCGCACATTTGATCAGCTCAATATTATGTTCTATCATCACAATGGAATGTCCTTTTTTAATAAGGGCATTAAAAGAGGTCAATAGTTTTTGGATATCGTGAAAATGAAGTCCAGTTGTGGGTTCGTCAAAAATAAAGAGTGCCTTGTCTTTTGTAGTCCCTTTTACCAAAAAAGATGCTAATTTTATCCGCTGTGCCTCTCCACCGGATAGGGTAGAAGAGGACTGCCCCAAGGTAACGTAGCCCAAACCTACGTCCTGTAACGGCTTTAGTTTCTTTACAATTTTAGTTTGCTCGCCGGTTTCAAAAAAGGTGATGGCGTCATCAATGGTCATATTAAGGACATCATCAATATTTGCATTATTGAAGGTTACCTCCAAAACATCTTTTTTAAAACGCTTACCCCCACAAGTATCACATTCTAGATGAACATCGGCCATGAACTGCATTTCTACCGTGATTTCCCCCTCTCCCTTACATTTCTCACATCGGCCGCCATCAACATTAAAAGAGAAGTGCTTGGCTTGGTAATTCCGGATTTTACTTAGTTTTTGTGCCGCAAACAGATTTCGGATATCGTCATATGCCTTTATATAGGTAACCGGATTGGACCTAGAAGACCTTCCAATAGGGTTTTGGTCTACGAACTCTACGTGTTTAATATGCTTGTATTTACCCTCTACTGCCGTAAACTGACCCGCTTTTTCACCGTAACCACCAACTTCTTTTAAAATTATAGGATAGAGCAGTTTTTTTACTAAGGTACTTTTACCACTACCGGAAACTCCGGTCACCACGGTTAACATATCTAGGGGAAAGGTGGCATTGATATTTTTGAGGTTATGTTCCCTGCAGCCTTTGATTTGAATATGATTTTTGGAAGTACGTCGTTCGGACGGAACTTTTATCACCTTGGTACCATTAAGATAACTTGCCGTAAGGGACGTAGATTTTAATATCTTGGCAAGGGTTCCCTGCGCAACTATATGACCACCATGGGTTCCAGCCTCGGGACCAATATCTATAACTTCATCTGCGGCTTTCATAATATCCTCATCGTGTTCAACCACGATAACCGTATTGCCAAGATTTCTTAATGAAATAAGTACTTCAATAAGATTTTCGGTGTCTTTAGGATGAAGTCCAATACTAGGTTCGTCCAAAATATACATGGAACCGACCAAACTACTGCCTAATGAAGTGGCTAGATTTATTCGTTGACTTTCTCCTCCGGATAAGGTATTGGATTTTCTATTCAAGGTCAGATAATTTAATCCTACTTTGTCCAAAAAGCCCAATCGTGTATTGATTTCTTTAAGCAAACGGTCAGCAATTTGGGCATCATTCTTACTTAGCTCTAGTTCACCAAAAAAGATAATGAGCTTTTCAATAGATAGTCCCACTAGTTGCGATATGGATTTTCCACCTACTTTTACATAATCCGTCTCTGGTCTTAGGCGCTTACCGTTGCAGATATTACATTTGGTTTTTCCGCGGTAGCGGGACAACATAACCCTATTCTGTATCTTATAACTTTTCTCCTCTAGCGTATCAAAAAATTTATGCAGGCCAATAAAATGATCATTACCGCTCCAAACCAATTCCTGTTGTTCCTCATTCAGTTCAAACCAAGGTTTGTGAATGGGGAAATCATATTTGTAAGCGGAATTTACCAACTGGTCCCTATACCAGCTCATACTTTCGCCGCGCCATGGAAACACGGCATTTTCATAGATAGAAAGTGCGGTATTAGGTATCACCAAGTCTGCGTCTATTCCTATGACATCACCATAGCCTTCGCATTTTGGGCAAGCCCCATAGGGATTGTTAAAACTAAAAAGATGCACATTCGGTTCCAGAAATTGCATGCCGTCCAGTTCAAATTTGTTGCTGAACAATTGCTGTTTTCCATCTTCCAGTTTCTCAATAATACATTGTCCCTTACCTTCAAAAAACGCAGTGTCCACAGCATTTGCTAATCTGTTGTAAAAATCTTCATCATTTTTAGTGATGATACGGTCAACTACTAGGTCGAATTCTTTTTCAATGTTCTCAGGCGCCTTATCTATTCTTAAAACTTCACCTTTGTACTTTATGCGCGCATAGCCTTGCTTTGAGAATAATTGAAGGGATTTAAGCGTATCTCTATCTTCTCGGATTACAATTGGAACAAGAAGTAGTAGTTTGGTGTTTTCTTGGAACTTTTTAACATACTCAATAACATCCGTTACCGTATTCTTCTTTACTTCATTTCCTGAAACGGGCGAAAAAGTTTTTCCGATCCGTGCATACAGCAACTTAATGTAGTCATAAATTTCCGTGGTCGTACCTACCGTAGACCTTGGATTGGTAGAATTTACTTTCTGCTCTATGGCAATGGCGGGAGCTATTCCTTTTATATAATCTACTTTTGGTTTATCTAATTTGCCTAAAAACTGTCTGGCATAAGAAGACAGACTTTCTACATAACGTCGTTGACCTTCGGCATAAAGGGTATCAAAAGCCAGACTAGATTTTCCGGAGCCGGACAACCCCGTAATAACAACTAACTTATTTCTAGGTATTACGACATCAATATTTTTAAGGTTGTGCAGTTTTGCACCCTTGATTATGATATTCTCTTTGGGGTTTACTTTAGCAATTGAAGGCATATTTTTCTCTAAGTTCGCAAAGATACAATATGGCCTATTCAATAGCCAGTAAAAGTCTTTTAGGATTTTAAACCCTTTATTTTTTTGGCATTTCTTTGGGAATATTTATTTTTTTCTATCTTTGAAATTCATAAAAATTCAATAAGCCTATAGCGCACCTTTACTTTTTAAGTTAGAATAGTAACCCACAAGGCCCTTGTTCATTTGAACTTGGGGTCAACTTTTAACCACAAAAAAGTAAAGCTATGGAAGCACAAATTGAAGATTCCCTACTTGTTAAAGAATATATAAACGGTAATGAAAGAGCCATAGGTGTTCTTATCAAACGTCATAATGCCCGGCTAACGGGATTTATTTATTCCAAAGTAGGTGATCGCGAACTAACGGAGGATATTTTCCAAGATACTTTCATGAAGGTTATACGTACCTTAAAGCGTGGTGCCTACAGTGAGGAAGGTAAATTTCTCCCTTGGGTAATGCGTATTGCCCATAACCTTATTATAGACCATTTTAGAAAAAACAACAGGATGCCCATGTTTGAGGGCGCGGACAGTTTTAATATTTTTTCCTTAATGGGAGACGAACGCCTCAATGCAGAAAAACAATTGATAAAAGACCAAATAGATTCTGATTTGGCTAGGATGATCAAAGAATTGCCAGAAGATCAGCAAGAGGTCCTACAAATGCGTATATACAAGGATATGAGTTTTAAGGAAATTTCCGATAATACAGGTGTTAGTATTAATACCGCACTTGGAAGAATGCGCTACGCCTTAATTAACCTGAGAAAGCTTGTTGAAGCGAATAGTATTGTTTTAACGAATTAATTGGCCACAGGTCGAGCAGATCTACTATATTTATTTCCTTGCCGTTCTCTAATTGAACCAAAACGAAAGTAGTATGGAAGAATTATACGCTAAGAAAAAAGACCAGTCCAAATCAGTTGAAGCTAAACCTGAAACAATACAGTTTTTATTAAACTACTCAAAGTCGCTGAAAGTTACCGAAGCAAAAGGAATAAAATTTGAAAGCAACTTGAATTAAATTAACTAATTATCTCTTCAATATAAATAACCCTAAGGATTTTCCTTAGGGTTTCTTTTTTTAAGAATGACTTGACGCCTATTGTTTCTTTACTACATATCCATTGGAATCAAATTCTGTCACCACTTTCTCACGCAACTAGTAAAGTATCCATTTATTGTATTGAAAAATAGGTTTTCGTTGTTTCACATCATAAAAAGGCTATTTGACAACATACTTTTTTGAGAAGGAGCGGTTTTATATAGTTTTATCCCAGAAATAAATAACTAATTACAATTACTAACAAGATGCCCAAATCTTTAATCCAAAAGAAAATGACTAATATGAAATTACAAATTGAAGACTCAGAATTAGTAAGAGATTACATCAGCGGAGACGAGAAGGCTCTAGAAGTACTTATTAATAGACATAACCAACGTATAACAAGCTTTATTTATTCTAAAGTTTTGGATCGGGATATCACCGAGGATATTTTTCAAGATACTTTCATAAAGGTTATAAAGACATTGAAAAAAGGTACTTATAGTGAAGAGGGTAAATTTTTGCCCTGGGTAATGCGTATTTCGCACAACTTAATTATAGACCACTTTAGAAAGAACAAAAGAATGCCAATGTTTGAAGGAAGTGATGACTTCAATATCTTTTCAGTTATCGGTGATGACAAATTAAATGCGGAAAAGCAGTTAATTAAAGACCAAATAGATACAGATTTACGTTATTTGGTAGAAGAATTACCGGATGACCAAAAGGAGGTTTTAGTAATGCGTATCTACAAAGATATGAGCTTTAAAGAAATTTCTGAAAACACTGGAGTCAGTATAAATACAGCTCTTGGGAGAATGAGATATGCACTGATAAACCTTAGAAAGATAATTGAGAAAAACAATATAGTTCTTACCAACTAGATTCTTCAAAAACAACATAAACAATATTTCCTTTTTAGTTGCGTTATTTAAAATGTAACAACATTGGAAATATGGAAAAAATTTACTCTAATTATCAAGAACAGACCGAGTTTAATAAAGTTTGTCCTAAAACTATCAATTTTTTATTGAGTTTTTCACAGGCACTTTATGACATTGAATACAAAAATTTGAGGTTTGAAACCTTTTTAAATTAATAAAGACCCGCTATTTGCGGGTCTTTATTTTTTTATAGTAGTCATCCAAAACAGTTTTTCTTCCTATTGTTTTGGTAATGATATCATTATTCAAATCCCAACCTCTCGCGGGAGAGTAATCTCTTCCGTACCAAATTATTTGTAAATGCAAATCATTCCATAATTCCTTTGGGAATAGCCGTTTTGCATCTTTTTCTGTTTGTACCACATTTTTGCCATTGGTAAAACCCCATCTATACATGAGCCTATGAATGTGGGTGTCTACTGGAAAAGCAGGTATGCCAAAGGCTTGCGAGACAACTACGCTGGCCGTTTTATGACCTACAGCCGGTAATTCTTCTAATAATGCTATTTCCCTTGGAACCTCGCCATCGTATTTATCTATTAAAATTTTTGAGAGTCCATGAATACCTTTAGACTTCATTGGTGATAGCCCTACCGGACGTATGATATCCCTAATTTCCTCAACGGATAGTTTTACCATATCAAAAGGATTATCGGCTTTTTCAAAAAGTCTCGGGGTTATCTTATTTACACGGATATCCGTACTTTGGGCGGACATTAAAACTGCAATTAGTAATGTATACGGATCCTTATGGTCTAAGGGAACAGGAATTACGGGGTAAAGTTCCTGTAGTTTGGTAATCGCAAAATTAACTTTTTCAGCTTTAGTCATATTTGTTTAATTTTACATATAATTTGTTAAACATAATTAATAATAGAATAACTATGAAAACATTAAAAGTAGGTGATAAAGTCCCTGCATTTTCGAGCACCGATCAAGATGGCAATACTATACATTTATCTGATTATTCCGGTAAAAATTTGGTGGTTTTTTTCTATCCTCGTGCAAATACTCCAGGTTGTACGGCTGAAGCCTGTAATTTAAGGGATAATTATAAAGAGCTTCAAGATGCTGGTTATGAGTTACTTGGAGTAAGTGAGGATTCTCAAAAAAAGCAGGCGAATTTTAGAAATAAGTATGAATTTCCTTTTCCATTGCTGACGGATGAGGACCATACCGTTATCAATGCTTTTGGAGTTTGGGGTCCTAAAAAATTCATGGGTAGGGAGTATGATGGTATTCATAGAATGACCTTTGTTGTAGATGGTGAAGGTAAGGTGAGCAAGGTTATAGAGAAGGTTAAAGCCAAAGACCACGCTGCACAACTTTTAGCGTAACCCATAAAAAAAGCCCCTTTAAAAGGGGCTTTTATAATTTACCGGACTTAGTTACTTTGCTTCTGAAATCTGTTCCGTGTCTTTTCTGGTGAAGAGCTTTTTCTCTTTAATAATTTCAGCAATACCTTCTGGTAACATCTCCTCCCATCCATCTTCTCCGTTGATGATTCTTTTGAGTACATCCCTGGAGAAAATATGCATTATTTCTGGCTCATAGTCAATAATGTCCATCACCTTTCCATTGTATTTGAAGAATTTGTAAAGCTCTTTCATTCGTGGATGCACCTTCACGTTGTTACTGGTCATTACTTGCCCAGTTTCGGTATTCTTCATAGGATAAAGATACACTTGTAAATCTTTAAAGAAAAGCTTTCCAAAGGCTTCCAAAATGCCCCCACTTAAGTGGCGATAATATTTTTCATCGAAAATGTCTACTAAATTGTTCACGCCCATGGTAAGGCCAATTCTATTTTTAGTATAGTTATGTAGGTATTCAACAAGCTTATAATATTCCTGGAATTTTGAAATCATTACCGAATGTCCCAATGAACAGAGTAGTTCTGCACGGTCCATAAAATCTTGCTCATCAATTTCTCCTGATGCCTTGAGGTTGGATAGGGTAATTTCAAAAATAACGATGCTATTATCCTGGTCTACTTGAGGGTCACGAATAAAAATATCATATGACTTCTCGAACATGTCCAGATTTACTTTGGTAACGGGCCTAAAACTACCACGAAGTGCAAGAATATTCTTTTTGTAAAGTACAGCTGCGGGCAATACGTTATTGCCGTCCGGACCAAACATCACCGCATCGGTCATATCGTTCCTAATCAGTTGTAAACTCATCAACCTGTTATCTACATCCTTAAAACTTGGACCATTAAAATTGACCATGTCAATTTCTACGGTATCCTTATCGATATGGTCGTACAAGTATTTAAGCATTTTCTTAGGCTTATGATACTTGTAAAATGCTCCATAAATAAGGTTAACACCCAAAATCCCTAAAGTTTCTTGCTGTAATCGTGCTTCATTCTGTTTAAAACGGATATGAAGGATTATTTCATCAAATTCTTTCTGATTAGGGTCTAACTGGTAGCGAATACCTACCCAACCGTGTCCCTTATATCGTTTTGAAAAATCAATCGTAGCAACGGTGTTCGCATAGGAAAAGAACAGTCTTTCCGGATGCTTTTCCCTACTAATACGCTCTTCCATCAAATTCATTTCATGAGAGAGCATGGTTTTTAGTCGTGCTTGGGTAACATATCTACCGTCCGCTTCTATACCATATATAGCATCACTGAAATCCTTATCATAGGCACTCATGGCTTTGGCAATAGTACCTGAAGCCCCTCCCGATCTAAAAAAATGACGTGCCGTCTCTTGGCCAGCACCAATTTCCGCAAAGGTTCCGTAAATGTCGGGGTTTAAGTTTATTCTTAAAGTTTTTGCCTTTATCGAAGGAATGTTTTCAAAGGCACTATCTCTCTTTAGAACTGAAGCCATTATTTTATGAATTTGCTTTTAACAAAGTTAAAAAGAACAAACTACCTACAGCCTAAACCATAAGAAAATTTGCAATTAGTTTTAAGGGTCTGTCCTTTGTTTTATATTCTTGGGATTACTGTTATAAAACGGCTAATGCTTTGATTTATTCTTGGTAGCTCATAATCAAATATAACTTAACTTTGTTTTGGATGAACGACACACTTAAAATCACTTTTTTAGGTACCGGAACTTCGCAGGGTATTCCTATAATCGGGAGTAAACACCCTGTTTGCTTAAGTAATGACCCTAAAGATAAAAGACTTAGGGTATCCGTTTTACTTTCATGGGACACCTATAATTTCACTATTGATTGTGGACCAGATTTTAGACAACAGATGCTTACCCATAATGTTTCCAAACTAGACGGTATTTTGTTTACCCACGAACATTCGGACCATACGGCTGGTATAGATGATATAAGACCATTCTTTTTTAGACAGGGAGACATTCCTATTTATGCCCGTAAACGCGTGGTAAAAGCATTAAAACGTCGTTTTGATTATATTTTCAATAAAAAAGAAAGATACCCCGGTGCACCGGCAGTAACGGTGAACATCGTTAAGAAAAATAGAAGTTTTGAACTTGGTGGAATGACGGTAACCCCTATACAGGCCTTACATAATAGATTGAAGATTTTTGGGTATCGTATTGGAGATTTTACCTATCTCACGGATGTAAAATCCATGGAGAAAAAGGAAATGGATAAAATTATTGGCTCAAAAGTTTTAGTGGTCAATGCACTGCGGATAGAGGCGCATCAATCTCATTTTAACTTAGAGGAAGCCATGGATTTTGTAAACAAAGTAAAGCCAGAGAAGGCATACTTTACACATATTAGCCATCTTTTGGGTTTCCATGCGGAAGTGGAAAAAGATCTTCCTGAAAATGTACATTTAGCTTATGATAATCTCACTATTGAACTATAATTTATGAAAAGTAAAATTTTTCTTTACCTATTTATTTTTGTATCACTTATATGCCTCTACCTATTCGTAAGTAGCGGTAAAATGGCGGATGCCAATAATACGAGCATCGAAAAACTTAAACAAGAGGTGGTGGGTTTAAAGGATTCCCTTCAGCAGTCAGAACTGCGTGTTTTAGAGATGCAATACTTTTCTTTGGAAAACAATGATGATGCGCTGGCATACTATGAACATCTAGAGCTTGAAAATCCCGCTGGATATATTGCCGATAAATTGTTGGAAACGAACGAGTCTGCCGGAGATAATCCTTTAATCCCTTATGCAGGTATGCAAAGCGATTTTAAAATCAATAAAATAAAAGTGTTGAACCACAAATGGATCTTGACCGATTTTTCCGATGGAAAATATTGGGGTGAACTTCTTATTAAATACGAACTAAAAGATGATTTGGGCGTAGATTTTACGTTAATGGACCATTTGCTATATACAAAAAGTAATTAGAGCCTTTTTTCTAGCCAACTTTTAAAGGAATAAAAATTTTGTGGCGCTACTCCATGTCCTGTTGGGAATTCTTCAAAAACATGTGGTATTTCTAATTGAGATAGAACATCTGGCGCCTTCTGTGCCCATGCTATTGGTATTACTTGGTCTACTTGACCGTGAGAGGCGTAAATCTGTAAGCCCGAATGGTCTTTGCTTTGATAATCTTCTGTTAAAATTCCTTCGTTGATATAGCCACTCAGGGCAATTACATTTTTAATTTTTTTCGGGTAGGAGAGGGCTACGGCGTAGCTTAGAATAGTTCCTTGACTAAAACCTAATAAGGAAACATTGTGTGTATCTAGACCATAGGTCTTACAGGCCTCTTCTATAAAGGCATGTATTTTATCCCTAGAGGTAATGGCCTGTTCGTCATCACTCCATTTTCCATTTTGGGCATCAAAATTTATGGCATACCACGCATAACCAAAGGGTTGTAGTGTATATGGTGCCCTAACTGAAATAATACACAATTCGGTAGGCAGTTCTTCCGCAAAAGAAAAAAGGTCTTCTTCATTACTTCCATACCCATGTAATAAAAAAAGAACCGGAGCCTTTTCACTTTTTAAGGAGGAGGGTCTAATGATGTGTTCTAAAGATAGGGGAGCTGTTGTCATCTTATTGAATTACTGTATAAATGTAAACCATTTCTGAAAATAGGGGCCTAAAACGGGTACTTCCAATTTTTTATTGCTGAGTACACCGCTAAAGCCGTATACCCATAGAATGGAATAGCAAAGAAATAAGCCAAAGAAGGAATATAAGTTTCCCCAATTATTGGAGAGAATCCCAAAAGCAATAAAAAGTAAATGCAACCCAAAGGCTTGCCTCGTATGAAACCTTGCAAAATCATGCTTTGGTTCCGAATTCATGGATAGGGCAATTAATGCACCCACTATGGTGAGGTATGCTACAATGGCCGTAGTTTTTCCTTCGACTTTTTTTGAATCAGCCATATTAAAAATTTAATATCAAAGTATCTTCAACCATAGTTCCCAATACTTTGCCTTTCATTGATTTACCTAAGAACATGCTATTCTTTGAGGAGCTCATAATAAGGTCCTTAGAAAATTCGTATTCGGTATCTGGTTCAAAAATGGTTAAGCAAGCCAAAGCACCTTCCTTGAGTTCCGGAGTGTCTAAACCAAATACTGAACGACCTTTGGTAAGAATTTTTATCACTTCTTCTAGTTCAAATAACGTCCGCGAGGAACCAAAAAAGCTTTCTAGGCCAATGGTGCCGAAAGCGGCATTGTCAAATTCTACCTGTTTTAGTTCTATGTTCAATGGCGTATGGTCCGATGTCACAAAATCGATAGTACCATTCTTTACCCCTTTCAATAAAGCGTTTCTATCTCCTTTTGTTCTTAAGGGTGGCATTACTTTATAATCCGTATCAAAATCTATTAAACTATCATCCTTGAACAATAGATTATGGATGGCGACGCTGCAGGTTACGTTCAATCCTTTTTTCTTGGCCGATGCGATAAGCTTCACTGAATTTTCTGTGCTAACGGTCGGTATGTGAAGTTTACCTCCCGTATATTCTAGTATGAACAAATCTCGTACTATCTGAAGTTCTTCTGCCAAGGCAGGTATACCTTTTAGACCCAACTTTGTACTGGTAATCCCTTCGTTAACGATTCCTTTTCCTGCAATTTTTTTATCTAACGGAAAAGAGCATACAATTCCGTTAAAATTTTGCGCGTATTGCAAGGCGATTTTTAGCAAATTTGGGTTTGAAACAGCCGCTTTATAGTCGTAAAATCCAACAGCACCGGCGTTCTTCATATCGTACAACTCCGCTAAGACTTCACCTTCGCCTTTTACGGTAAGGTTTCCCAAAGGATGCAATCTGGTTAGGGCGTCCTTCGCAGCATTTTTGAGGAATATAATGTCTGAACTACTGTCCGGAACAGGTTTACCGGTGGGGTTCAGTATAATATCCGTAAAACCGCTACTAGCTGCGGTCTTCAGACCATTAGCTAAGGTCTCTCTCTCTTCATGGCCGGGCTCACCAAAGCTTACACCACTATCAAACCACCCTAATGATACGTGCAGATTTTTATAGGATACTACTTTTGTTTTTGCGGGAGGATCAATCCGTGAAGCAATCTTTTGTATAACGCCATTGGTAATTAAAATATCCCTTTTCTTAAGGTGGATATCCTTTGTACCGGAATTTATAATCTTTGCCGATTTTATGAGTACGTCCATTCGCTTAGTTGCTCGTTCATTTTGAAATTACTTTAAAAATCTTTGGAGAATGGTTTCTATAAAAACGAACAATAATGCTAAAATAGCAAACCATTTCCAAAACTCGTTTATGGTATTTTCTTTTTGACTGGTTTCAAAAAAGTCGGCGATAGAACTACTTACAATTGTTGAAGTCCCTGCGCCCAGTTCTAGGTAGGACAAGTCACTTTCTTTTCTATCGTAATTGAAACTTATATTACGCAGAACCTGGTCATTGTCCAGTATTTGATAAACACCGCTTTCTGCTGGATTATCATCAAACAACAATCGTGTCTTTTTAGGAAGAGCTCTTTGTTGGGGAATAAACTCGTAATCCTTACCTAGCAATTTCAGTACATTGTCTTTGTTCAATATGTAGGGAACATCTACCTGTGTCCGTTTACCAATAAAATGGTATAGTTCTGAAGATTTTAGACTGTTGGCCCCTATATTGTAAAAAGTAGGGACTATCAATGGGGAATTTTTAAAATTGGTGTCCTCTAAGGAGGCAGCAAACATATAAACGTTATCCCTGCCTACCAAGAAAGGAGCCTTATTCTGCAATGAAAGTGCTGCAGTAGTATTCGTTCTTATGGGGTAGTACCCTTTTACGGTAGGATATTGAAAATTGGAGACGTTTTTTTGGAATACATTATAATAAAGGGGATGTTCAAATGTTATGTTGGATATGGCTACTTCTTGATTTATTTTAGTATCAAAAGTCGTATTGAAATAGAAGGATAATAACCGATTGTATGCCGCCAAATCTATTTTTTGCGCAGGAATAATTGCCAAGCTTCCGCCATCGTCAGTGAACGAACGTAACGCCGTTATAAGACCGGATGGAATTTCTGTAAGCTCATTAAGGACAATAAGATTGTAGGTTTCCAGGGCTCCGTAGTTTAGTTGATTTAAGTTTGTCTTTTGGTATTGAAACTGTGGTGCGATAAAAATTCTTTTCAAATAGTTGGGCGTTGTTCCAATGTCTAAAACCTTAATCTGCTCTAGGGCATTGATGTTGAAGTAAAATTCGTTATCATAGGTGAGCCCATTATCTGCAAGCACTATCCTGCCGTTTATCTCTTCACCTGAAGGAATCGAAAACAAGACCTTGGCCTTATTGTTCGTATCAAAATTGGCTGCCGTTTTTGCAATTAATTTATCACCATTATACAGGGACACGGCCGTGGTCTCTAGACTATAATTTGAGCTGACCAATGCGGTTAAATCCATGCTACCGTTTTCATTGGGATTGAGATAAATGGAATCGATTGCGATGTTTTCTACTTTTTCTTTAAGTGGATTGATGTAATATAGATGTGTCGTGGCAGTGCTATCATTGGGCAAGTCGCCTAAACGCTGTTGAAAATCGGATATAATAATAGTGTTTCTCTGCTTGCTATTATCTTGGCTATAAAGCGTTTTTGCCTTTAAAACGACTTCTTTTAAGGTCAACTGTTCGGTGCTGGGTTTTATTTCTAGCAGATCATTCTTAAGGTCACTTATTTCAACATCCAAAAACGTGTTATCGTTAGTGAACAGATGAAACTTTTCATCTTCTGGAACACGTTTTATAAATTCCTGAACGGTATTTTGGAATAAAGTAGCATTGGCTGTCCTGGCGTGCATGCTAAAGGAATTATCCAAGTAAAAAACGTTTTCCTTTTCCCTAACCGCAGTTTCACTAGCGCTAAAAGGCTGCGCAAATGCCAGGACCAGACCAGTTAAGATGCCGAGCCTTGAAAAGAGTAACAGCCATTTTTTTAAGGTGCTACTTTTTCGGGATTTGGAGACCACTTGTTGCAGTAGTTTTACGTTGGTAAACGGTGTTCTCTTGAATCTTCGGAGTTGAAAAAGATGAATAAAAATAGGGATGAGTAGTAGAAAAAGGGCCCAAAGAAATTCTGGATGTTTAAACTGCATTCCTGTTTTTGATTGCTCAAAGATAACTAAAATATAGAAGTTGATTCCTAATAAAATAGACTGTTTAACTATAAAAGAACCACGTTGCTAAGTTTCAATTTATGTAAGTTGGTTTAACAGAAAAAGAAATAATCTTTCATGGAGATTTTTCCCTTTTTATTAAAATAGTCATTTATATGCTTTTGTTCCTCTTCGTTGGCAACGGTGATAATACTTTGAGAGTTTGGTATTTTTTCTAGGGAATTAATGGGCAAAAGTGTTTTACCGTAAATTTCTCTTCCTATTTTTTTGGGATTATTACATATCCATTGAAAGGGAACATTTCGTTCAATTAACTTTTTCGCTATCGTTTTTCCTTTGTTTCCAGCGCCCCAAATAACCAAATTTTCATTGGGATTATTATGTAGTTTAATAAAATAGCGCAGCTTTATATCCAAAAAGTAGTTGTGTGCATAGTGCTCGCTCGTTCTAGATGTTCTATGATCATAATCCCTCCATAAAAGTAATACCTGCTTACTAGGGATGACTTTAAGTCCATGTTCATAAAATCTAAAAGTTAGATCATAATCCTCGGGATAATCATCAGGTTTAAAGCTGTCGCAGGCATCTAAATCAACTTTATGTAGCATCCAGCACGGGGAAGGGATTACACATTCCTTATACAGTTCCGAGAAATTCGTGCCTTTTTCGGTCAATGCGTTTAACCATTTTTCGTACCGTTCATAACCGTCTCCAACACCCTTTTCTGAAAAATATTTAACCTGTCCAATAGCAACATGCCCCATTCCGTATTGTTCTAAATCGGCCACCATAAGCTCCAAACGTTTTGGTGTCATTAGGTCATCAGCGTCCATTCTGGTGATAAATTTTCCTTCGCTATAATCATAGGCAGTTCGGAGCGTTTCAATAATTCCCCGTCCGTTAGTATTGAAAACTTTTATTCTTGAATCTTTGTTCGCATATTTTTGAACAATAGCCAAACTCATATCGCTAGAGTCATCATTTACCGCCAAGACTTGCCAGTTTGTAAAGGTCTGTGAGATGATAGAATCTAGGCAAGCTTCCAGGAAAGGGGCGGTGTTCTTAAAAGGGATAAGTATACTTACCAAAGGTACTTCCATGTTTTATACTAGTAAGGGGAAAAAGTAACAAGGATAAATGTAATAGGCAATAATATATACCCTTTAGTTCGTCTTAATTATAGATTTATTTACCAAAAAGACTTTAATAGATAGAAAAAGCTTTCTATATTTGCACCCGCATTCAGGGAATACCTGATGAGACACTTGGAGAAATGGCAGAGTGGTCGAATGCGGCAGTCTTGAAAACTGTTGAGGGTCACACCTCCGGGGGTTCGAATCCCTCTTTCTCCGCAAAAGAAACCCGAAACGAAAGTTTCGGGTTTTGTGTTTGCCAAGGATTCCTTACCGGGAACACCGAAGGTAATCGGCTATCTAAGAGAAAAATTATTCTCTAGTTAAATACCCTGCAACCCTTTA
Organism: Maribacter sp. 4U21; assembly: GCF_002742365.1. NCBI lineage: Bacteria > Pseudomonadati > Bacteroidota > Flavobacteriia > Flavobacteriales > Flavobacteriaceae > Maribacter > Maribacter sp. 4U21. Next base: position 131,943 of record NZ_MDGN01000072.1, on the reverse strand, counting down.
TTTTTGCATTATGGAGGAATGGTATCATTACCCCTTGCTGGTCGTAGTGGGTTTTGCTGTGGGTTTTATTAACACGGTCGCTGGCGGCGGGTCCTTACTATCGCTCCCCGTTCTCATATTTTTAGGACTTCCTTCTAACATTGCCAACGGTACCAATAGGGTTGCTATAGTTATACAGACTGCGCTCGCCACGGCAGGTTTTAAGAGTAAGGGAGTTTCCACTTTTCCCTTTAATGCCTATTTGGGAATAGCTGCATTTCTTGGTTCAATTATTGGCGCCTACATTGCGGTGGATGTTAAAGGGGAGGTATTCAATAGAATTTTAGCTATAGTTATGATTTCGGTGGTATTCATCATCGTCTTCAGTCCAAAAATTAATTTTAAGGATGTAGAAGAGCGGCTCACCGGAAAATACCTTTGGATAGGAATTGTAGTATTTTTCTTTTTTGGAATTTATGGCGGATTCATTAACGCAGGCCTTGGTTTCCTGATGATTTTATTTTTACATTACGTTAATCGAATGTCATTGGTACGTTCCAACGCTACCAAGGTTTCGGTCGTTTTTCTATATATGATTTCTGCTTTGGTGGTTTTTGCCTTGAATGATAAGGTAAACTGGAAGATTGGTCTAATTTTGGCTATCGGAAACGGCAGTGGGGCTTGGATTGCAAGTAGATACTCTGTTAAGAAGGGTGATGGATTTATTAAAGTATTTTTAGTGATTATGGTCATAGTGATGGCCGTAAAACTGTGGTTTTTTTAATTTTATATTGAAGTAATATGCCTGGATTTGAATTGTTTGGAGATAATGAAAAAGCACAAGTACAAACTGTGCTAGATACGGGAGTGCTCATGCGCTATGGTTTTGACGGGATGCGCAGCGGACAATGGAAGGCTAAGGAATTAGAAGCCGCTTTGTCCAAGAGAATGGGGGCAAAATATGTGCAACTGGTCAGTAGTGGAACTGCAGCACTTACTGTGGCTTTGGCAAGTGCCGGTATTGGAGCAGGGGACGAGGTCATTATGCCAACGTTCACCTTTGTGGCCAGCTTTGAATCTATACTCGCGCTGGGAGCTATACCCGTTTTAGTTGATATTGATGATACTTTAACCTTAAAGCCTGCTGCGGTTGAAGCTGCCATAACGGAACGGACCAAGGTGGTAATGCCCGTGCATATGTGTGGTTCCATGGCCGACCTAAGAGCGTTGAAAGTAATCTGTGAAAAGCACGGTCTATTACTTTTAGAGGACGCTTGCCAAGCGATAGGAGGTAGTTTTGACGGTAAACCGTTGGGGAGTTATGGAGACTTGGGATGTTTCTCTTTTGATTACGTTAAAACCATAACTTGTGGTGAAGGCGGTGCTTTAATTACCAATAATGAAGAGTTTTATCGCAATGCGGACCACTATTCCGACCACGGCCATGACCATGTGGGTAATGATAGGGGAGCGGAAACGCATCCTTTCTTAGGCTATAATTTTAGAATATCTGAATTAAACGCGGCAGTAGGTTGTGCACAAGTACAACGTTTGGACGAGTTTATCGCTATACAAAAGAAAAACTACGGCGTTTTAAAAAACGAAATAGCAGGCGTTAATGGGGTGACTTTTAGAAGGGTGCCTACCGGAGGGGAAGAGAATTACTCCTTTTTAAATTTCTTCCTTCCCTCGGAAGGAATAGCCAGAAATACACATAAAGCATTGGTTAATGGAGGTGTTGATGCTTGTTTTTATTGGTTTGATAATAATTGGCATTATTACAGGAAGTGGGAACACTTGACCAATTTAAAATCTCTGGGAAAATTACCTAATGAAATCTCCCAACTTTTGCCGGATTACTCGAAGGCCGATTTTTCCAAATCGGACCAGTGGATGGGAAGGACTATCTCCGTTTTGGTAAAACTAAGTTGGACAGAGGAAGAAGTAGCGCAGCGCGCTAAAAAAATGCATTCGATTATTTCTAGTATGGTCTAATCCCTTTAATCAATAGGTTACGTATTCAACAATCTCTAATCCGTAACCCACGATACCCACACGTTTTCCTTGTCTACTATTGGTCAATAGACGCATTTTGCTGATTCCTAAATCGTGTAATATTTGCGCCCCGATTCCAAAATCACGCGAATCCATTTCTATTTTGGGCGCTTTAGAAATTCCCTTTTTCTGTAATTCCTGAAGCTCTGCCAACCTATTTAATAAGTTAAGTGATTCTGCATCTTGATTGATAAATACAATAGCACCTTTACCTTCTTTATTCACAGCATTGAACATATTCTCTAACTTCTGGTCAGGACTATTGGTCAGGGTGCCTAGAATATCGTTGTTGATTAAGGTGGAGTTAATGCGGGTCAACACCTTTTCATCCTTAGACCAGTTGCCTTTGGTCAGGGCTATATGTACGTGATTATTGGTGGTCTGTTTGTACGCTCGTAACCGGTAATCTCCAAAACGGGTCTTTATTTCAAAGTCGTTCTCCTTATCGATAAGACTGTCGTGTTCCATTCGGTAAGCGACCAAATCTTCAATGGAGACTATTTTAAGGTCAAATTTTTCCGCCACTTTCATCAGCTGTGGTAAACGGGCCATGCTGCCGTCATCGTTCATGATTTCAACGATAATTCCAGCGGGCTTTAATCCGGCTAATCGTGCAAAATCAATTGCAGCCTCGGTATGTCCTGTTCTTCGTAAGACACCACCTTCTTTAGCTACTAAAGGAAAAATGTGTCCTGGCCTGGCTAAATCATGTGGTTTGGTTTTCTTATTGGTTAAAGCACAGACAGTTTTTGAACGGTCCGATGCCGATATCCCCGTGGTAACACCGTTTCCCCTTAAATCTACCGATACGGTGAAGGCGGTCTCCATAGGGTCGGTATTATTGCTGACCATCATGTGGAGTCCCAGCTCTTTACATCTTCCTTCGGTCAGTGGCGCACAAATCAACCCTTTTCCGTGGGTTGCCATAAAATTTACGGTTTCCGGTGTGGCCAATTCCGCCGCAGCCAAAAAATCTCCTTCATTCTCCCTGTTCTCATCATCTACCACAATAATGACCTTGCCTTCTCGTATATCGGCAATCGCTTCTTGTATGGTATTAAGCTGAACTGTTTCTGGCATTTGTACTCCCATCTAATCGGTTTCTTTCTTTTTTCGGAACAGATTTTTGAAAAAATCCGTCACCGCACCAAAATTGGTCATTCCTTTATCTTCGGTTGCCCTTTTCGTCAAATAAAAGCCCAAAGGTAGCATAATCAGGGTAGAAACCCATGCTCCTAACATAGGGTGAATATTACCTTCCTTGGCGTAATTGCCTGCAAAAACACCAATGAAATAATACACTAAAAAGAGAACAATGGCAATAACCATTGGAAGTCCCAGGCCTCCCTTTCTGATGATAGCACCCAAGGGAGCTCCCACGAAAAATAGAATAATGCAGGAAAAGGCCAAAGCGTATTTATTGTGTAAGGATAAGATGTGGAGGTTGTAGTTCTTATATCTTTTTTGAATTTCATCTTTCTTGCCCGTCACGGAGCCCAGTATTCCCGAGGTCGCATTTTTGGCACTAGTTAGCACTTGTATCCGCTGCCAATCGGGAAAAAGATGTAATAAGTCCGCCTTAATGGAGTCCTGCTTAGGTTTATTCTCTTTGAGCAAGGCTATTTTTGCGGCATTTATCGAGTCCTTTAGTATACGTTCTTTACTCTTTACTATAGAGGTATCCCTTACGGCTAATGGGGAAAACAGACCCATTCTGCTAACGATATTCTTGGAAAAAGCACGAACTATCCTAAAATTATCGGTTTTGATAGAATCAATATCTTTTGATAGCCGGCTGATATTTTTCATCTTGGCGGTACTGATATCTCTTTCTTCCTCTAAATCCTCATTGTCCAGTTCCGGCACCTCAATGTTCATAATGTAGGTATCAAAACTAGCTTCTGCAAAAGGATATTTAAACTTGTTTTTCTTGCTTTCTATTTCCTCATAATAATGTCCGTCCGTTAGGACCAACTGAATAATATCCGAAGTTTCACTACTAATCAATTCTCCTTTTTTGGCCTTGATTACTGTACTATTAATATTAGACTTGGTTTTTTTATGAATGATTACGTTGCGTAAGAAACGATCGTTCTCTCCATATTTTTCATCGACTTTAATGTTCATTCCTTCAAAATCGCTAAAAATACCCTCGGAAACTGCGGCCGCTGGTTTTACCTTGGCAATGTTCTTTCTTAGATTATAGATTTTTCGTTGTGATAGCGGAATAACGTTGTTGGCAAAAAAGAAGGTGACCCCACCTAAAATCGTAACAAAAATGATTAAGCTGAACATAGACCTTTGTAGCGATATTCCCGACGCCTTCATTGCGGCGAACTCATAATTTTCGGCAAAGGTTCCAAAAGTAAGTATGGACGATAGCAATACGGTAAGGGGTAGCACTTTTTCAGTTAAATCTGGCATTAAATAGAAAAGGAACTTTCCTATGATAATGATATCCAAACCCTTACCGGCAAGATCATCAATAAAGAGCCAAATCGTCTGAAATATGAAGATGAACATCAATATAACAAACGAACTGAAAAAATTAAATGCGAACCTTGATAGTATATACCGGTCTAAAATCCTCAAAAGTGCTAATTCTTTATAATGTAGTACCCAGCATCTGTGTACTTCTTTTCATCAAAGGTAAATAAGGTCTCTGAAACAGGCTGATTTGTTTTGAAAGAATTAACGGTAATGGTAGTCTTGGTACCATTGTTTCCAGTTTCAATGAGTTTGTATATATGCTTAGTGTTGACATCAATACCTAGTAGCCTACTTTTTATTTCAGAATTGGAATCAATTGGTGTCAATTTTACGTATTGTATTTTTCTACCTTGAACGTTCTGTAAGATATCCCAAGCATAATTATGTCCTTCTTTGTAAAATGTAAGCATTTTGGAAGGCGTTATGGCATCTTTCTCATCAGACTGGTCTTCAATGGTCACTTCTTCATTCTCAGGAACTATGGTGTACACCTTATTGCCATCGAATAATTGTTGGGAACCCAAATAATTGAAAAGATACTTTTCTCCGGATAGTGTAACGTCTCCTCTTGTTTCTTGTTTAATACCCGCTTCGGCATTATCCAATGCAAATTTAAAATCTACGTAAACATTATCATACCCTTTTACTTTAGTGTACACTTCGTCCAATAAGGCTTTTGCCTTGGCCGCATCTTGCGCCTGTGCAAATCCTGCGGTTAAAAAGACTACTGTTAAAAATAGGAACTTCTTCATAGTATAATTAATTACTTTCGTTTTCAAAAAATTGTTCTAATGCGATCATATCCGGGATAAGCACTTGTCTCGCCTTGCTACCTTCAAACTGGCCAACGATTCCAGCCGCTTCAAGTTGGTCAATAATCCTACCCGCCCTGTTGTAACCAAGTTTCAATTTTCTTTGTATTAAAGAAGCGGAACCTTGCTGCGCAATTACGATTACTTCTGCAGCTTCTCGAAACATTTTATCCCTATCCGCGATATCAATATCAACACTCGTGCCAGATTCTTCACCCACATACTCGGGGAGTTCATGAGCCTCTGGATAGGCCCTTTGGCTGCCTATATATTCGGTGATTTTTGCGACTTCCGGCGTATCTACAAAAGCACATTGAATACGGGTTACATCATTGCCTTGGGTGTAAAGCATATCTCCGCGACCTATAAGTTGGTCTGCGCCCTGTGCATCTAGAATGGTGCGGGAATCTATTTTTGATGTTACCCTGAATGCAATACGCGCAGGGAAATTGGCTTTAATAAGACCCGTAATTACGTTTACAGAAGGTCTTTGGGTGGCTATTATCAAGTGTATGCCTATGGCCCGTGCCAATTGTGCTAGTCTGGCCACCGGGGTTTCCACCTCTTTCCCTGCGGTCATAATCAAATCGGCAAACTCATCGATAACCAGCACTATGTAAGGCAGAAACTTATGACCATCTTTCGGGTTAAGTTTTCTTGCTTTGAACTTGGTATTGTACTCCTTTAGGTTTCGAACCATGGCCTTTTTCAATAGTTCATACCTATTGTCCATTTCAATACAAAGGGAATTTAATGTGTTGATGACCTTAGTGTTGTCCGTTATAATGGCCTCTTCCGAATCTGGTAGCTTAGCTAAGAAATGACGTTCTATTTTATTGTAGAGGGTTAATTCTACTTTTTTAGGATCTACCAAAATAAACTTCACCTCCGCGGGGTGCTTCTTGTAGAGCAAAGAGGTGAGGACTGCATTGAGACCTACCGATTTACCTTGCCCTGTTGCACCGGCCATTAATAAGTGTGGCATTTTTGCAAGGTCTACTACAAAAGTCTCATTACTGATGGTCTTACCGAATGCAATGGGTAGTTCCATTTCCGCCTTCTGGAATTTACTGGAAGCGATTGCCGAACGCATAGAAACTATAGTTGCGTTCTTATTGGGGACTTCAATACCAATGGTGCCCTTACCGGGAATGGGGGCAATAATTCGTATGCCCAGTGCAGCTAAAGATAAGGCGATATCGTCCTCAAGATTTTTAATTTTAGAAATACGAACACCAGCATCAGGTACTATTTCATAGAGCGTAACCGTAGGGCCAATAGTCGCTTTTATCTGCGCAATCCCGATTTTGTAGTTTTTAAGGGTGTCTACAATCTTATTTTTATTTTCCTCTAATTCTTCTTGGTTTATAGTGATGCCACCTGTGACACCATGCTGGTCCAAGAGTTCAATAGTTGGGAACTTATAATTGCCGAGTTCTAAGGTAGGATCAAATTCTCCAAAGTCATCGACCAATTTATTGGCCAGTAAATCCAGTTCTTCCGGCTCTTCCACAACTTGTTCTACCTTCATTGCGAGTTCTTCCTCTTCCTCCTGTGGCACGGTAACTTCCAATTCTTTTTCAGCTACTTCCTTTACTATTGGTGGGATATCCTTTTTGTGTGTGTAGGTATCAATAACCACCGGTACCTCTTCTTCCTCTTTCGAAAATTCCGCCTGCTCTTGAATTGATTTTTCTTTTGCCGCTTTAAACTCGGAATGTAGCGCTTGTTTCTTAGACCTGAAAAATTGCCCGATACCTTCTGGAGTCACTTTGAACAAGCGTACCATGATGAAAATCAAACCAAAAACAAGTAGCAATAACACACCTATCTTACCGGTGTAATCTTGAAGAAAATCATTCATTTCATAACCCACTAGTCCCCCTAAAAGTGGACTTTCCAAGGCAAAGAAACCGAATGCTATCGAAATCCATATCAAGAAAATTAATCCCCATATCCATTTCTTCAGCATTCCTTTTCGGTCAAGGCCCAAAAACAAATAAATACCGGACAAACATAACAAAAATGGGATTATTAGGGAAGCAATCCCAAAACCTTTGTAGACAAAAAAGTGACTGACGCTAGCACCGAATTTATTCAAAAGATTTTTGGCCTCCTCATTACGATCTTTAAACTCCGTTAGTAAGCTTTGGTCATCCTGCCAGGTAAAATAAAAGGAAACAAAAGAGAAAAATAGCGCAATACTGAAAAGCACCAAAAGGCTCCCGAGGATTATCTTATTCTGCTTTGATAATCCAACGGAAACTTTCTTTTTTACCGGTTTTGATTTTGGCTTAGTTTTAGTAGCCTTTTTTGCCATGAATTCGTTTGTTCTAGGGGTAAAAATACAAATTTACTCGATAAGCGAGATTTAAAATGCCCTTGTGCTTGTGGCGAAATCAATGTTAACTTTCTTTCTAAGCCACGTGTGCTTTCCCCAAGATTATTTGCACTACATGCGTCTTATAGAGCCCTATTAAAAAATCTTCGGTATATAGATGATACAACCGATGATAGCCGCTGCGATGGAAACCATCATAACGGCCCCAGCGGAAATATCCTTGATAAAACCAATCTTAGGGTCAAACTCCGGTTTTATGTAATCTGCCACTTTTTCAACGGCGGTATTCATCCCTTCTACTCCCAAGACCATTGCAATGGCGAATATTTGAAGTATCCATTCTATATTGGATATTTCATAATAGAAGCCAAGGGCGGTCATCACAAGGGTGATGAATATCTGTATTTTAATACTGGCTTCCGTTCTAATGAGCAATAGGGCACCCCTAAGGGCAAAGCCTACACTCTTTAGTCGATTGACCAAAAAAGATTCTTTGGGCATAATTTCAGCGCGTGCTTCTTTAATTCATAAGTGCTTTTAGAGCAGCCTTGTAGTTTGGTTCGTCCACTATCTCGGGAACTTGTTCCGTGTGAATAACCTTTCCGTTTTCATCAACCACCACAACAGCTCTAGAATGTAAAGGGGCTAATGGACCATCCGTAAATTCTAAATTATACGCTTTACCAAAATTACCATCTCTAAAGTCCGATAACATTTCTACGTTATCAATCCCTTCCGCGCCACAAAAACGGGCTTGGGCAAATGGTAAGTCTTTGGATACGCAAAGGACAATGGTATTGTCTAATTCCGCAGCCTCTTGGTTAAACTGTCTAACGGACTGTGCACAAGTGCCAGTATCTACGCTCGGGAAGATATTAAGTACCACTCTACTACCTTGATAATCTGATAGTTTAACGGTGGATAAATCGTTTTTTGTAAGTTGAAACTCGGGTGCTTTACTTCCAGTTGAAGGTAAAGTTCCTAAGGTATTTATTATATTTCCCTTTAGGGTTACAGAAGCCATACGCTATAGTTTTATAATTAATATGTGAAATTATAAAATATAGAAGGGATATATAAGGGAATTCCAATAAAATTATGCAACAATTTTCTCAAGAGTCTTCATGGCTCCGATTAGACTATTCGCCTTCTTTTTTATCGATTAATTGTTTTATCTTAATTCCCAGTCCTGCAAAGATCAAGGTCATGATAGGGCTTAACCAATTGAATATCGCATAAACAAAATATTCCATTACACTTACGCCCAATACGCCACTATGGTATGCCCCGCAAGTGTTCCAGGGAACCAGCACTGAGGTTACGGTACCGGAATCCTCTAAGGTCCTACTGAGATTTTCTGGCGCCAGTCCTCTATCTGCATAGGCCTTGGAGAACATTTTTCCTGGAACTACAATGGCAAGATATTGGTCTGAGGCAGTAACGTTCAAAGCCAAACAACTAGCCACCGTACTGGCGAAAAGACCAAAGGTGGTTTTTGCTAAACTTAATAGGGCACTACTAATTCTGGCTAAGGCACCAATGCCGTCCATAATTCCCCCAAATACCATGGCACAAACTATAAGCCAAATAGTACCTAGCATTCCTGCCATGCCCTTTGCCGAAAATAAGTCGTTCAAGGCTTCATTATCGGTAGGTATAGCCGTCTGTACGGTAATCGCTTTTAAAATACCCTTGTAGCCGGATTCAAAGGTTAGTTCTTTGACATTGGTGATGCCAGCTACAATATCGGGTTGAAAGAAAAGTGCAAATACGGCTCCGAGTAACGTGCCTATGAGTAAAGCGGCCAAGGGTGGTGTCTTCTTTACAATAAGGGAAATGACCGCCACGGGTACTAAAAATAGCCATCCGTTTATGTTGAAGGTGGCGTCAATGGATGTGAGAATACCATCGATATCCGCTGTTCCCGAGGTATCAATATTTAAACCGATAATGATAAAGACCACTAATGTCACCACTATTGTGGGAACGGTGGTAATCGTCATATATTTAATGTGACTGAACAATTCTCCCCCGGCCATAGCAGGTGCTAGGTTCGTCGTATCGCTTAAGGGTGACAATTTATCTCCAAAGTAGGCTCCGGAAAGTACGGCACCAGCTGTCATACCCAAGGATATGCCCAAAGCATCCCCAATTCCTATTAAGGCTATACCAACGGTTGCGGCAGTTGTCCAGCTGCTCCCGGTAGCAATGGAAATAATTGCACAAATAATTACACAAGCTGGCAAGAAAATAGTGGGATTTAATATCTGTAGCCCGTAATAGATCATCGCGGGAATAATACCGCTAATAAGCCATGTACCCGCTAAGGCACCGACCATTAATAGTATAAGCAAGGCACCCGTGGTAGATTTTACGTTTTCGGCAACTTCCGCAAGCATTTGTTTGTAGGAGACTTTGTTCATGAAACCCACTATCGCCGCTACTGCTCCTCCTAATAAAAGAATAAATTGATTGGAGCCACTTAAGGCGTCGTCTCCAAATACATACACATTATAAGCGAGCATTCCCACCAAAGTAATTACAGGAATTAAAGCCTCATAGATGTTTAATTCTCTATTTTCAACAATATGCTCGTCCTGTCTATGTTTGTTGGACTTTTGGTTTGCCATGTAGCGGTAGTTTGGTTATCTGGTAATATTACGATTTATGCTACGGATGTGCAAACCTGTCTAGCTAAGGCTTTACACTTTCATGGTATCCGATTTCAAAATCTCAAGATGTTCCATACAAGCTTTCATTAAGTCATAGGTTCTTTGAATATCGTCATCCAGGCCAACGGAAAAGCGAATAAGACCATCTCCCAAGCCCATAGCTAGTTGCTCCTCCATTGGTATTTCAGACGAAGTAGAGGTTCCAGGTGCACTGAACAGAGTTTTGTAAAAACCTAAGCTTACCGCTAGGTACCCTAACTTCTTGTCTTGCATCATTTCCATGAGGGCATTCGCTTTTTCAAGGGTACCTACATCAATGGTCATAAGACCACCATAGCCGTATTGCGGATTCATTAAATCTTTCAGTGTCAAATGTCCCTGATGGGATTTTAAGCCTGGATATACGACTCGTAATCCGTCCTGCTCAAACCTTTCGGCCAAAAATTGTGCATTTTCGCTATGTTTTTTCATACGTATATGCAATGTGCGCATATTTTTAAGTATGGATGCTCCCCGCAAACTATCCAGCGTGCTTCCCAAAAGCATTCCAGCTCCGCTGTTTACATCTTTTAACCGTAGACAAAATTCTTTTGTACCACAGACTACTCCGGCAACACAATCGCTGGTGCCGTTAATAAATTTCGTTAGGCTATGAATAACAACATCGGCACCGAGTTTAGCAGGACTAATCGTTAAAGGAGAAAAGGTATTGTCCACCACTAAAGGAATATTATGCGCTTTGGCTATTTTGGATAGTGCCGCAATATCGGCAACTTCTAATAGCGGATTGCTCACGCTTTCACAGTAAATCATTTTTGTTTCCGGGGTTATGCTTTTGGCTACCGCATCTAAGTCCGTGATGTCCAGAAAGGAGGTGCTGATGTTGAATTTCTTCAGAAAATTTTTCATGAAAGCATAGGTTCCTCCGTAGATGGTTCGGCTACTGACAATGTGGTCCCCAGCACTACACAGCTCCATGATAACAGCCGTAATTGCGCCCATTCCACTAGCGGTGACATTTGCCGTCTCGGTACCTTCCAAAGCTGCCAAGGCTTCGCCCAGGTAAAGGTTAGAAGGGGAGGAGTGTCTGCTGTACAAATAACAACCCTCCGTATTACCTTCGAACGTATCGAACATCGTCTTAGCAGATAAAAAGGTATAGGTTGAAGAATCGGAAACGGACGGATTAACACCGCCGTACTCTCCAAAATATTGTAAATCCTGTAAATCGTTGGCTGCTTTCTTACTCATCTCATTTAAATTTTCATTAAAAATACATTTATAATGATATTTAGTCAATAGGAATACCTGCTATTAGATTATTTTTTTATAAATTAATATTAATTTAGATTTTATTTCTTTTTAGAGCTCATTATGAATGATAATCATGAAAATTTGTCCTTATGAAATTCGACGAAACCGACCATAAACTTATGAGGTTGTTGCAAGAGGATTGCAAGAAAACAACGAAAGAATATGCCCTAAGCTTAGGTCTCTCCAACACCGCCGTATACGAGCGAATCAAAAGGCTGGAGAAATCCAACACGATAAACGGGTATGTAGCATTGTTGAACAAGGAATTGGTGAATCGTAGTTTTACCGTATTCTGTCACATTAAACTCGTGCAGCATACGAAGGACAATATTCAGCAATTCGAAAAGGATGTGCTAAAATTGACAGAAGTGGTGGAATGCTATCATTTAAGCGGGGATTATGACTATCTTATAAAGGTACACGTAAAAGACATGCCTGCCTATCGGGAGTTTATGATTTCCAAATTAACCGCTTTACATCATATCGGAAGCACACAAAGTTCATTTTCCATCAGCGAGGTGAAACACACCACAGCGGTTCCCATACTTTAAATGGGTTCAATTAAATTACGTCTTGTAGTCCTCTAAAACATTCGTATTTTTGTGGGATAAAATTAATATACCATAATCCATTTTTATGAATCAATATGACGTAGCCGTTATCGGCTCAGGACCTGGAGGATATGTAGCCGCCATTCGTTGTGCGCAATTGGGAATGAAAACTGCAATAATTGAAAAATACGCTACGCTAGGCGGTACTTGTCTTAACGTAGGTTGTATACCTTCCAAGGCTTTGTTAGATTCTTCCCACCACTACGAGGACGCTGTGAAGCATTTTTCTGAGCACGGTATCGAAATTCCTGGAGAGGTGAAGGTGAATCTAGAACAGATGATTGCAAGAAAGCAAGGCGTTGTGGACATGACTACCAAAGGGATTCAGTTTTTGATGGATAAAAATAAAATCGATGTCCATGAGGGTTTGGGTAGTTTTAAAGATGCTACACATATCAATATTAAAAAGAGCGATGGCAAAACGGAGACTATCGAGGCTAAAAATATCATCATAGCCACAGGTTCAAAACCCTCTACCTTACCTTTTATTAAGCTGGATAAGGAACGAGTCATAACTTCTACCGAAGCTTTAAAACTGAAAGAAATCCCAAAGCATATGATTGTTATTGGTGGCGGAGTTATTGGATTAGAGCTGGGTCAAGTATATAAAAGACTAGGTGCAGAGGTTACTGTGGTAGAGTATATGGACCGTATTATTCCCGGTATGGATGCCGCACTTTCTAAAGAACTTATGAAAGTGATGAAAAAACAAAAGGTGAAGTTTGCCCCATCGCATAAAGTAAAGTCCGTTGAACGTAAGGGTGATAAGGTCATTATAAAGGCTGACGATAAAAAGGGACAAGAAGTAGTTTTCGAAGGAGACTATTGCTTGGTTTCCGTTGGAAGAAAACCTTACACAGAAGGTCTTAATGTGGAAGCCGCAGGAGTGAAATTAGACGATAGAGGTAGGGTAGCAGTTGACGGGCATCTCAAAACCAACGTTTCAAATATTTATGCCATAGGTGATGTGGTCAAAGGGGCTATGTTAGCGCACAAGGCCGAAGAAGAAGGAACTCTAGTTGCAGAGCAATTGGCCGGACAAAAACCACATATAGATTATAACTTGATACCGGGTGTTGTCTATACTTGGCCTGAGGTTGCTGCTGTCGGTAAGACCGAAGAAGAATTGAAAGAAGCGGGCGTTACCTATAAAGTGGGTCAGTTTCCTATGAGAGCATTAGGGAGGTCTAGGGCAAGCATGGATATCGACGGATTCGTGAAAATACTCGCTGATAAAACGACCGACGAGGTTCTTGGGGTGCATATGATCGGAGCACGTTGTGCGGATTTAATTACAGAAGCCGTGACAGCGATGGAATTCCGGGCGTCGGCAGAGGATATTGCTCGTATGAGCCACGCACACCCTACCTATGCTGAAGCGGTGAAGGAAGCGGCGTTAGCGGCTACCGAGGATAGGGCCTTACATATTTAGGTAAGTAAGTAATAGATTCAAAAAGGATGCGGCTAAGAGCCGCATCCTTTTTTATGGGCACCGCCAAAGGGTATAACACCCCAAGGAAGTTTACTCACTATTTTAATTCACATCGGAGCAAAAACTCTATTGTCAGCAAATAATGTACCTTATTATTTCACTAAAATGGTATCAGGAAATGCGGCCTTATAATCAAACCAAAAGGCACTGTGTGTCGGTAATCTTTCAAGGATTTTTCCGTTACCGCCCACGAGTTGGTCCTCTTCTAACTTCCAATCGGTCCCGGAATCGTCGGTAGCGGAAATCTTTCGGTCATAATTGCTAAACTCAATTCCTTCTGAAAAATAAGCACGGTGCGCGCCACTCTTATCAGTAAAGATGATATAGGATTTGCCGGCAATTTTAGCTTGATAAATAGGATTCTTTTTTAGGAACTTACTGGCAATAGCATAGTTTTCCGTAGTATCATCCGGTAAACGAACGGACAAAATTTCATCTTTGTTTTTTAAGGAGGTATCTATTTTTGGGATGGTAAACATCAGGTCGTCCGTGCCAAAAGAACTTTTATAAGCCACGCCCTCAGCATAATCTCTTCGGTGGCCCGTATTTAGCGATAATACCTTGGTGTTTGGGTGCAAATCTTTCCATGCTCCCCAAGTAGTGGTAACAACACTTAAAAAGTCTAATTGGATGCCTTTGTTGGTCAATGGGCCTATTACGGGTTCTCCCTCCAAGATGCTCCAGAGCGATTGTGTTTTCTTATCATACATTAATTTATTGGAACGGTATAGAAAACCGCTCGTACCCAATTCATAGTTGATGCCTTTATGTTCTGTCTTATATAGGATTACGATACCGAAAAGTGTGCAGTACACCCCTGCAACGGGTATATCCCCTAGGGTATCTACGAACATCTTGTGCCACGCCAGTATACGTTTTGGATATGCCCTAACGTCTCCATTGATTTCAATACCGAAAACGACGTCATCCTCATCCAAATATGTCGCCTCGGCGGCCGTCAACATTTGTGGTTGGCGTAAGGGAGGAATACCGTCTTGCAGGACACCACCCCAACTTACTTCATCTAAACGAATGTTACTTTGGTCCGCTCTCCCTGAGAAGTATGTATAAAATTTAGGGTCTATTGCCTCGTGTAGCTTCGCTTTAAATTCAAAATAATTTTCTGTGTATGTCGGTTCTTTGTTCTAGAAATATTGAAATGTTCTATCATAATTACCTACGATTTCCTTTTGAGTCTTTTTCTCCAATAGTTTCCGTAATGCAAGCCTTACTCTGAAATCATTCGAAAAATAAAGGGTTTCTAGAGCCATAATTTCGTAACGCACTTTCCAGTTTTTATCAATTTTATCGATAAGGGAAGTAATGGTATTTTCGTCGCTATTGGTCGCTAACTTTAGAAAACCAGAAATGGGTACATCAGCTTCAATGCTATAGAGGGTTTTTACTCCTGTATTCGTTTCTGGCGTTAATTCCGGTAATATAAAAACGTTGCTAAGCAGGCCTATTAAGAAAGGCAAAAGCATAAGACCGCTTCTTTAATTGAACATAATCATAAGTATTTTATGAACTATGTCGTTTAAGAACTACAGGTCTTAGAAGTTTAACAGTACTTTAATAGCTTAAAGCGATGAAGTTGGGCGTATGTTGACTCAGTTATTGTTATGGGACCCATCGCAATATGGAGGGTTTCCGGTCTTTTTGCACGTACACAGATAGGCCTGTTTATCTTCTTCCACAGTGAACCCCAAGGAAGGCGGTTTATTATGTGCTCTGTGGGCACCATCGCAAAAGGGCTGGTTGGCGCTGTGACTACAGGTGCACCAAGCGTAACGTTTATCTTTTTCTAAATCAACTGCGATGGGGGCATAATTTTTCTCTTCCATGAAAATAATTTTTGGTCAATTTAGATAAAAAGTGGAAGCAGAAATAGGGGTAAGACTAATTTTTAGTCAGTCCAAATAATCTTAATAGCTTTATAGAAAGAAATCTTAAAACGCCAAAACTTAACAGTATGGTACGTTCCACATGTAATTTTACCATGCCAAAACCTTTGTTGCTAACTGCTTTTATGGCTGCCTTATGGTCTTCATACAGCAGTGCCAGGTAAGAGCAAACAATCATAAATACCACGGCACCGGTAACCACTAACCAGGGGGATAAGCTATGATGAAAGAATCCATAAAGTCCCAATCCCGTAAAACTCCCATAAAGAATTATAAAATGTATAACGTATATAGATAGGGTACTTTGTCCTAATTTTAGACCTACTTTGTTCGTGAGGAATTTACGCAAAAGCATAAATACGGCAAACACGACTAAGACATCCCCTAATCGAATAAACAAATAATTATTAAAGAAAATATCTGCAAACAGCTGAATTCCGGTTGCTTGTGAAATTGCCAAAAAGAACTCTGATGAGCCAAAAATTAAAAGCGCTCCCAAAACTATACAAATGCCTATGGCACGGGAATATAGTTTCTCATGATTTTTAAATTTCTTAAAGATGATGGACATGAAGCTGCCAAAGGTGGCGTAACCGAACCAAGGTAAAATGGTAAATACAGAACCATTGGACTTGGTAAAATAATTTGCGATCCACTGCGGTAGTAAATAGAAGTTTACCTCTTTGTAATAGGGTTCAAATAAAAATAGTGAGGTAGTTATTATTAATAGTACTGAAGGGAATAACCATTTTTTTCTATTTGCCGTTAGGACATAAACTCCTATGATTCCTAGAATGGAAAGCCCAATACAGTGGAGGACATCCACGAGATAGAACGACGGATAAATCTCTCCCTGAAATAGTCCTAACAGATTAATTCTTAAGAAATAACCGATGAATACTAATTGAAAGCCTCTGCGTATACCTTTCCTTACCCTCGGATTGTCCCATCCTAATTCCGGGACTTTTATCAATAAATAGGTGAATATGAATCCGGAAACGGTAAAGAATACAGGGGCAGTGATACCTCTAAAATATTTCCAAACATTGAAAATAATATTGGAGTTGTCTCTAAAGGCATTGTCCAGAAGGCCATCAATAAAGTGACCCTGGAGCATCATCAAAATTGCCCAAGCCCGGATAGCATCTATAAAATAAAGCCTCGTATCTTTTGTCTGCATCATATTTCTCTTACCCTATATACTTAAATCACAGTATGTTTGGATGTTTTGCGATGCAAAACTATAGAAAATAGTGGCAACTCTATAGGATTTGGGCTATTTTCGTATAGCAAACAATCCACAATAATTATGTCCTATATTTTTGGCTTTGCCGGTAGTAATTCATCAACCTCAATAAATTATAAATTGGTAAGGTATACGGCCTCCTTGATAAGTGGTAACGAATTGAAATTGTTGGACATGGCTAATTGCCCATTTCCTATGTATAGCGAGGACTACGAGAAGGAGAACGGTTATTCTAACTCGCTTATAGAGGTCAAGAATACCATACAGAATGCAAAGGGAATTATTCTTTCCGTAAACGAGCATAACAGCAATCCTTCCGCATATTTCAAAAACCTGATTGATTGGTTGTCTAGAGTTGACAAGAATTTTATCGACGGTAAAAAACTGCTCTTGATGTCTACTTCTGGTGGTAAGAGAGGAGCTAAGGGAGCATTTGAAGTAACGGAGAAATTACTTGCCCGTTTTGGAGCAGAGCTTGTAGCCTCTTTTTCGCTGCCCGGTTTTCATGATAATTTTGATATGGAAAAAGGTATTCTGGATAAAGACCTATCAAAGTCCCACAAGGAAGCACTTGAAAACTTCATGGAAGCAATTGGCTAATTTTTGAGGCAGACAAAAACCTATACGACAGCGAGTCCCAAAATTTTTAAAGAAGCACTGCTGTCTTGGTCTCAACAGTTTGATGAAGTGGTATGGCTAGATAGCAATCAGCATACAAACTCCTATAGTTCTTTTGATACACTGCTTGCCGTAGACGGATTAACGGCCCTTACTACAGATTGTACCAATGCTTTTGAAAATTTAAAAGAGTATCAGTTACAAACCAAAGATTGGATTTTTGGTTACCTGTCCTACGACCTTAAAAACGACGTTGAACCACTATCTTCCAATAATTTTGATGGTCTTAAGTTTCCCGACCTCTATTTTTTTCAACCCAAGAAGATAATTCAAATCGTAGATGACGAGATACGTTTTGTTTATCTGAATATGGTTGCCGATGAGATTGAAACCGATTTTTCGGAAATTTCAAATTACCAATCAAGCAGCATCAAAGTCGCAACGACCAAAAGCAAAGCACATATTAAAATGCGGATCTTTAAGGACGAGTATTTTAGGCAGGTGGAAAAAATGTTGAGTCATATCCGTAAAGGGGACATCTATGAAGCTAATTTCTGCCAAGAATTCTACATGGAGGATTGTCTCATCGACCCCATTGACATCTATAAAAAATTAAACGAAATTTCTAAAGCTCCCTTTGCGAGCTATGTGAAATTGTTCGATAAATTCTTGCTCTGCGCTTCACCAGAACGGTACTTGAAGAAAATAGGAACCAAAATAATCTCACAACCCATAAAAGGTACGGCCAGTAGGTCTACAGACAAAGAAAAAGATATCTTACTAAGAAAAGAGCTGGAAACTAATGAGAAAGAAAGGTCCGAAAATATTATGATCGTTGATTTGGTACGGAACGATTTATCAAAAAGTGCGCTAAAGGGTAGTGTAAGGGTAGAGGAGTTGTGCAAGGTGTATTCCTTTGACCAAGTACATCAAATGATTTCCACGATATCTTCAGAAGTAACCCAAGATATGGATGCAGTGGACTTGTTGAAGGATACGTTTCCTATGGGCAGTATGACAGGCGCTCCCAAGATTTCGGCAATGAAAATAATTGAAGAACTAGAATCCTTTAAGCGGGGCCTTTATAGCGGTGCGGTAGGTTATTTTACACCAGATTCAGATTTTGATTTTAATGTGGTCATCAGAAGTATTCTTTACAACCAGACCAACAAATACTTGTCTTATGGCGTAGGTAGTGCCATTACCGAAAAATCTATCCCGACAAACGAATATGAGGAATGTTTACTTAAAGCAAAGGCCATGCGTCAAGTTTTGGAGGAGTAGCGGCCTTAATCCCCGAATTAACTACCTTTGCGGCATGCTTCAGGATTTTACAGATCACATAGAAAAGAATTTTCCAGAACTATTGGAAAATCGATTTTTAATAGCCTGTAGTGGTGGTTTGGATAGTGTAGTACTTGCTCATCTTTGTTATCGATGCCAAATGGATTTTGTCCTCGCACATTGTAATTTTGGATTACGAGGAGCAGCAAGTGATCTGGACAAAGCTTTCGTTAAAAACCTGTCCGTAGCATGGAACAAAAAAATTTACATCACGCATTTCAATACAAAAGCTTACGTAGACGAAAAGAAGGTTTCCATTCAAATGGGCGCGCGAGAGCTAAGATACCACTGGTTTAAGAAATTGCTTTCTGAGCATGGTTTAAAGTATATACTAACCGCGCATCACGCAGATGATAACTTGGAAACCTTTCTTATTAATTTATCAAGAGGCTCGGGAATAGAAGGGCTCACGGGTATTCCTGAAAAAACAGATACGGTCTACCGGCCTTTGTTAAAATATGCTCGAAAAGATATACAGGACTATGCTGAAAAGAATGGCTTAACATGGCGAGAAGATGCTAGCAATGCGGATACGAAATACCTCAGGAACAACATAAGGCATCAGATTGTCCCCGCCCTCAAAGACCTTCACCCTTCATTCTTGTCCAATTTTAAGGACAGTATCGCTTACTTGGACCAAACCAATGAATTGGCAAAGCAAGAAATACATACGTGGAAAAAGCAACACTTTCTTTCCGAGGGCAATCACTTTAAAATCGCTATTTCTGCCCTAAATAATTGTCATCCGTTAGAGGCCTATATCTACAGTCTTTTTAGTGAATATGGTTTTAGGGAATGGAGTAACGTTAAAAATTTATTAGTAGGCATGAGCGGTAAGTCTGTTGTATCCAAGACTCACCGTTTGTTAAAAGACAGGGAGTATTTACTATTGTCAGCGCTAAAAGATGCCGCAGAAATACCGTCTACTTACAGGATAGATAAAGAGCAGGAAGTACTAGAACAACCTATATCCTTGCGTTTTTCAATAGTTACACAAAGAGAAGAAAATAGCGATACTATAATTTATGTGGATAAAAATGCGTTAAAATATCCGCTGGTGTTAAGGAAATGGAATAAAGGCGACTATTTTTATCCCATCGGTCTTAACGGAAAGAAAAAACTGGCTAAATTTTTTAAGGATGAAAAGGTTTCTCTTATAGCTAAAGAAGCACAATGGTTACTTTGCTCCGAAGATAAAATTGTATGGGTCATAGGAAGAAGGGCAGATAATAGGTTTAAAGTGGTGGATACAACGACCGAAATAATGAAAATAGCGATAGCAGTATGAGGTATTTAATTTTTAGTGTTTTCTTTTTGTTGGCATCGTTCTTCGTTGTGGGGCAGGATGATGAAAATCCTGTTATTTGGAGCAAGGAGGTAAAGCAAATATCGGACACCGAGTACGATTTAATTCTCAAAGGAGCTATTCATGAGGGCTGGCATATTTTTTCTCAGTTTACCGCTGAGGGTGGCTCATTGCCAAGCACTTTTACATTTAAGGGAGCCGGTGAGGCTTACCGACTTATAGGCCAAACTAAGGAAAGCGAAACGGTAGAGGAGTACAGTGAAATTTTTGAGGTAGCGGAAACTTTTTTTAAGAATGAGGCCATTTTTACCCAAAGAATACAGGTGCTTAATGCCAATGCGAAACAGGTTCAGGTAAATCTTTTTTATCAAATCTGTAAGGAGGTCTGTATTCCAGCAGATGAAGATTTTATCTTTTCCCTAGATGGTTCCGACATTTCAGAAGAGACTGTTGCTATGGATGAAAAGAGCAAAGAATTGGGGGCCAAATTACGATTAGATTTAAAGAATAGGGTGCTACTGACTCAAGGTCAAGAGAGCATAAGCACAAGTTCTAGTCTGTGGGTACTGTTCGCTCTAGGATTTTTGGGTGGTTTAATCGCATTGTTAACTCCATGCGTCTTTCCTATGATACCCTTAACGGTTTCCTTCTTTACAAAACATTCTCAAAAAAAATCGAAAGGAATAGCCAATGCGCTTTTGTACGGATTTTTCATTGTCCTCATTTATTTTTTACTGAGCCTACCCTTTCATTTATTTGATTCGGTAGACTCACAAATACTGAATACGATTGCGACCAATGTATGGCTCAACCTAGCGTTCTTTGCAATTTTTATCTTTTTTGCCTTTTCGTTTTTTGGTTATTACGAACTCACTTTGCCTAGTTCTTGGGCCAATAAAATGGATGCCGCGTCCAGTAAAGTGGGGGGTGTTCTGGGTATATTTTTCATGGCTGTAACTTTGGCCATAGTTTCCTTCTCCTGCACGGGCCCCATTCTTGGTGGACTACTAGGAGGCACAACTTTAGCAGAGGGCGATGTAGCGATAAACCTTACCGCCGGTATGACCGGGTTTGGTGCGGCACTCGCGCTGCCTTTTATGTTATTTGCGCTCTTTCCGGCTTGGTTAAATTCCTTGCCAAAATCCGGTGGCTGGATGACAACAGTGAAAGTCGTACTCGGATTTTTAGAGATAGGGCTTGCCCTTAAATTCTTATCCAATGCCGATTTGGTGGGGCATTGGGGCATTCTAAAAAGAGAAATCTTTCTGGCCATTTGGATTGTACTAGGTTTGCTTTTGACGCTCTATTTGTTCGGTATTTTTCGTTTTCCGCACGATGGGCCAAAACAGAAGCTATCCTTAGGAAGGAAAATTACCGGAATTCTAAGTGCCGTTTTCACGATATATCTGATGTTGGGTCTTACGAATGTGACCAATTTAAAATTGCTGAGCGGATTTCCACCACCTGAATTCTACAGTGTTTTTGAACAGGAAAGTGATTGCCCCTTAGGAATCGATTGCTTCAAGGATTTTGAAAGTGGTCTCGCCTTTGCAAAAGAAAAAGATAAGCCCATATTACTAGATTTTACAGGGTGGGCTTGTGTAAACTGTCGTAAGATGGAAGAAAACGTTTGGAGCGAGCCGGATATCTATCCAATCCTTAAAAATGATTATGTGCTTATTTCCTTATATGTGGATGATAGAAAAGAATTACCCGTAGAAGAGCAGTTCAAATTTCAATATGATTCTGGTCGTGTTAAGGAGATAACCAATATCGCACAAAAATGGGGGACTTTTCAGGACGTGAATTTTAATGCCGTATCACAACCGTTCTATGTACTTCTTTCACCCGATTTAAAGGTGTTGAATACGTCCATCCAAAATACCGATGCGGAAACGTACCGTATCTGGCTACTAGAAGGATTACGAAATTTTAAGGAATAGTAGTATAAGTGGTTTTTTGTAGCGTCTTAGCAAACAATCTCAGGATAAGTCTACGTGGCATTCCTAGAATCGAATATTTTATTTCGAGGTAAGCCTCTGGGCCTTATAACCTTTGGCGGTGTCAATAAAAAGCAGGATTACGAGCGTTTTTATTTCAAAAAAATAATACTACCTTGAGGTCAAATTCCCCCTAAGACCAATAGATGAAAATTTTAAAGAAAATAACACTCTTTTTGTTAGGACTGCTTTTGGTTCTCCTCATAATCGGAGTGGCAGGCATTCAAATCCTTAAACCGGATTATTCCGGAAAAAAACTGCTATCAAGTCTTGAAGATGAGGTAGAAGTATATTATGATGACTACGGGATACCACACATTTACGGTAAAACAGATTTGGATGCTTTTCGTGCCCTAGGTTTTGTACATGCTCAAGATAGGCTCTGGCAGATGGAACTACTCAGAAGAGTGGGAAGTGGGAGGTTGTCGGAAGTTTTTGGAAAGGACCTTATTGAAACGGATAAGTTTTTTCTCAATCTAGGTATAGATGAAGCATCAAAAAAAACCGTGGCCTCTGTCGATAGAAACAGAAAATCCATACAACTGGCGGAAGCCTATCTCGATGGAATAAACCAGTTTGTTGTAGAAGGACCCACACCCATTGAATTTTATTTAACGGGCATTGATAAAACCGAATTTTCATTAGAGGATGTCTATAATACCATGGGTTACATGGCCTTTAGTTTTGCGATGGCCCATAAAACGGACCCGCTACTAACCAATATCAACAATAAATTAGGCCCGGCTTATCTTACCGATTTAGAGATAATGAGTAGCGCGGATTTAGAATGGATTAAGAACTACGAACCTTCTTCCAAAGATTCCGTTCAAAATACGATTACAGCATCGGTCACAAAGGCGCTAGGGAAGTTAGATCTTCCCATGTTCGAAGGAAGTAATAGTTGGGTCATAGGACCTGAGAAAACGAAAAATGCTAAGGTGATTTTGGCGAATGACCCTCATATAGGTTTTTCACAACCCTCTGTTTGGTACGAAGCACATCTGGAAACACCGACATACTCCAAATACGGATATCATATGGCGGGAATTCCCTTCGCATTATTAGGTCACAATAGAGACCTTGCTTATGGCATCACCATGTTCGAAAACGATGATATCGATTTTTATTATGAAGAAAATAATCCCGAAAATGAGAATCAATATGCCACCGAAAATGGCTGGGAAGATTATGAGCTTATTACCAAAACTATAAAAGTTAAGGATACGGTCGAGCTCAAGTATACCTATAAGAAATCCATTCATGGACCACTTTTGACAGGTGTTCCGGCCCTTGTAAAATATGAGCGGCCCATAGCCATGTCATGGATATACACCCAAATGGAAAATAAGGGATTGGACGCTTTTTATGAAATGGGTACAGCTTCCAACGTAACTGAATTCAAAAAAGCGCTTCCAAAATTGCATGCTCCCGGTTTGAACATTATGTACGGCGATGCCGAGAATAATATTGGCTGGTTCGCTACGGCACAACTATATACCATTGCTGATAGTGTGCAGACAAAAATGGTATTTGATAATGATACAGGGTTACCCGTACAAAAAACACTATTGGATTTTTCAGAAAATCCACAGGCTGTAAATCCCCCATGGAACTATGTTTATTCGGCTAACAATCAGCCAGATTCTATTGCGGGCATGTTATATCCAGGGTATTATTTACCGGAGAATAGAGGTAAAAGAATCGTAGACCTGTTGGAACCTAAGGATGATTGGGATATTGCTTCGACCAGTGAAATGATTTTGGATGTAACTTCATCGGTAGACCCTCTCGTGGTGAAGGATTTTACCAAATTAATGGATGTTTCTAGCCTGAACGATATTGAATTGAAAGCACTGGATTTATTAGGACAATGGCAAGGGGATTATCCTTTGGAAAGTGTTGCCGGTACCATTTATACCCGATGGG
Organism: Maribacter sp. 4U21; assembly: GCF_002742365.1. Lineage (NCBI taxonomy): Bacteria > Pseudomonadati > Bacteroidota > Flavobacteriia > Flavobacteriales > Flavobacteriaceae > Maribacter > Maribacter sp. 4U21. The sequence goes on along the minus strand of NZ_MDGN01000072.1, from coordinate 107,833 downwards.
TGTATTACTTTTTAAAAAATATTTTCCACGACGAATTAGGGGATGAGCTGTTTCAACAATTCTTGGCGACGCACCTTCATAAAAGGGTAATTGCCCCAATGGCCGCCAAACCAAATTCTGTTTGGTGGGACAATGTTACAACGACTGACAAAGTAGAAACTCAAAAAGATATTGTGGTGGATGCTTTCAAAAAAGCGATTGTATCCTTGAACTCGGATTTTGGTTCTGATAGCTCCAAATGGACCTGGAATAAGGTACACACCTTGGAACATCCACACCCTATCGGTCAGGTTGCCGCTTTACGGTCATTTTTCAATGTAGGCCCATTTCCCATAAGCGGAACACGGGAGGTTATCAACAATATGTATTTCGGTTATGATGGAGAAGGTTTCTATGAAACGACAAGTGGACCATCTACAAGACGTATTATAGATTTTTCAGATATCGAAAATAGCTTAAGCATTTTACCAACGGGACAATCTGGAAATCCATTTAGTGCATATTACCGGGACCAAGCAGAGTTATATAATCAGGGAATGTTCCGAAAAATGCTCATGAACGAGGCCGAAATTAAGAACTCTAAAGAAATTCTTATTTTTAGGCCAAAGGAGTAATATGCTTACAAAGGTTTATGGTAGCGCCGTTTTTGGTGTGGAGGCTACGACGATAACAGTCGAGGTGAATGTGGATAAGGGCGTTGGATACCATTTAGTTGGTCTGCCAGACAATGCTATCAAGGAAAGCAACTACAGAATAGCGGCCGCACTACAGAATAACGGATACAAGATTCCCGGAAAGAAAATAACCATTAATATGGCTCCGGCAGACCTCCGAAAAGAAGGTTCTGCCTATGATTTAACCTTAGCCTTGGGTATTTTATCCGCCTCTAGTCAAATTCAATCCGAAGAAATTGAGCAATATATCATTATGGGAGAACTATCCTTGGATGGTAGTCTGCAGCCCATAAAAGGAGCCTTGCCCATTGCTATAAAGGCACAAGAAGAAGGTTTTAAGGGATTTATTCTGCCTAGTCAGAATGCCAAGGAGGCCGCAATTGTGGGCGATTTAAAAGTATATGGTGTAGATAATATAAAACAGGTGCTGGAGTTTTTTGACCAAGGCACGCCTTTGGAACAGACCATCATCGATACGAGGGCCGAATTTTATAAAAGTTTGGATTTTCCGGAGTTCGATTTTTCGGATGTTAAGGGACAAGAGAGCATAAAGCGCTGTATGGAGATTGCGGCCGCAGGTGGACATAATATAATTTTAATCGGTCCGCCAGGTGCTGGCAAGACCATGCTGGCAAAACGCCTGCCTTCCATTTTACCACCAATGACCCTACAAGAGGCTTTGGAAACCACCAAAATACATAGCGTTGTGGGTAAAATAAAGAATATGGGCCTGATGAACCAACGCCCGTTCCGGAGTCCGCACCACACTATTTCGGATGTGGCTCTGGTAGGAGGAGGAGCGTATCCGCAGCCGGGAGAGATATCCTTATCACATAACGGGGTGTTGTTTTTGGATGAATTGCCCGAATTTAAGCGAGGTGTTTTAGAAGTAATGCGTCAGCCTTTGGAAGATAGGGAAGTAACCATTTCCAGGGCACGTTTTACGGTAACCTATCCTAGTAGTTTTATGCTGGTCGCCAGTATGAACCCCAGTCCCGGAGGTTATTTTAATGACCCAGACGCCCCTGTAACTTCTTCTCCGGCGGAGATGCAACGTTATCTGAGCAAGATATCCGGACCTTTATTGGACCGTATCGATATTCATATCGAAGTAACACCCGTACCCTTTGAGAAACTATCGGAGGATAGAAAAGGGGAAAGTAGTGTGGACATTCGTAAACGTGTTACGGCCGCAAGGGAAATTCAAACCAAGCGTTTCAAATCTCTAGAAAACGTGCATTACAACGCGCAGATGAGTACCAAACAGATTCGAGAATTCTGTTCGCTGGACGTAGCTTCGAAAGCATTGCTTAAAAATGCTATGGAGCGTTTAAACCTTTCTGCACGTGCCTATGACCGTATCTTAAAAGTAGCCCGTACCATTGCCGATTTGGCCAGTGACGAAGCATTAAACGGAAATCACATCAGTGAGGCCATACAATACCGTAGTTTGGATAGGGAAGGTTGGCTGGGGTGAGGAAGTTTAAAGGTTTAGCGTTGATAAGTTTAGCACTTATGCTCGGTAGCTAGCGTAAACATCCTTGTTGGTACTTTTAAAAAAGCACTGGTTATTTTCAATTAATACCAGTTGATAGTGCGAGCATTATGCTCGTGCCCTTAAAATATCCTTGCTCGTAATTTTTAAAAAAGCCTTTACTGGTGCGCGATTAGCAAAGCGTGTCACGTTCAATCAAAATAATACTATATGAGTACTACTTTTTAAGTTTGTTGCCTACCGCAATGGATTAGCGTGGTTGTGGGAGTGCCAATAATTGATAATGAAGGCATTTTATTGGCCCGTTATGGTAAAAGGGTGTTCAAGAAAATGGCGTGAGTAGAAGCGGTTAGTTTTTATGAAAGGTCACTAGAACCATGGGCACGAGCGTGACGCTCGCGCCAGCTGGTTTTTTTTATTCCAATAAACCTCCATTAGACCGAACGAGGACGACAAAAAAATTCAATAAATAATCCTGATAAGTTAGTATTAATATTAAAAAAATTCCCATCAAGATATTAAAGTTTTAACTTGATGGGAAATCTTTAAAAATATCTCTATCTTCTGAATGTAATCTCCACTTCATGGGTTTGCGTACCTAAAATTATATTGCTTGGTTTGTTCCTAACAATGAGATTGGTTTCTATTTTGTTAACAGAGTCGTTTACTTCATACCAAGTAACATTTCTAAGGTTTTTGAAATCTTTTAATAGTGGTGTAGGTAGAGAATCATACGAATTTTCATTGAACCCATCAGTTTCAGAGGGGATTTTGTATCCATGTTTTTCCAAATAAAATTTAGAAATACTTGTTGTTTCTGGTTTCCCGTACCTTTTGACCAAATCTTTATAAAACATATCAATATCAAAAATCTTTAAGTATAATACAACCTGTTCAATGGATTTATCCTTTGCTACTGCAAATCCTGCTTTTGAAACACGATGTTTCATAAAACTAAAGTTGAAAGGGGTTCCAGAAGGATAATAATAATTGTAATGGTAGCTTATTTCATAATCGTGCATTTCTTCTTGGTCTATTTTAATAAAATATTCACTTTCGTAATCCGAGAAACTACGATTCAAAATATTTTCATCAATATTAAATTGCTGCATATTGAAGTTGATTAATAAGATTGATATAATTAAAGAACGAACCATTGTAAAATTGGAAATTTAGTAAATTAATTACAAAAATCTCTACCTGTATAATTTTCCTTATAAGGCGCTGGTCTACCAGTCCAACCCCCGCTAGCGCGTGCATCATGCTCGTGCCGTCAAGAGTACGTTTTAAATTATTGACCCAGAGGAAACCGTCTGGTCACTAAAGCATAAAAATTACCACAATACCTTCTCCGCTCAGTGACCAGCTCAAAATAACTCGAACGGACGGCCTGTATCATTTGGTTACTATTTGTACCGCGTATTTTGTATATGCTATTCCAAAAGATTCCACTCCGCTTCGGTTGCCTTGGATTTTTGATATTCCATGACCATTAACCACATGGTATCACGTTTTATGAGTAAGGCATCAAAATGCACATATTGCTTTGGACTTGTCTTACCGGTACCATCTTTAGATTGAAAGGCAAAAATTCCGGTTTCGTGGGCCGTTGTTTCGCTGCCTACTCGCTGTGAAAAACGGAAAGACACATTATTTGTTGTTTTTCCTCCTTTGGTGTCTATAAAACCCTGTTTCCAGTTCGCTAGTGCTTTAGCAATGGAAACAGAGGTTTTGTTTTCTCCAGTGGTAAAGACAACGACCGCATCTTCATGGTAGGCGGCGGCATAACCATCAAAATCTCCCTCCGCTACCGTTCTTGAAACTTCTGCCCAAAAACTGTCGAGTTCCGCTATGCGCAACGAATCATTGGGGATAGCAATACCACTCTTGCTGTTGCTTTTGTTAATACGTGCATGCGCAAGGGTACTACTTAGGGTCAGCAGTAGGGCTATAAAAATTTTAGTTGTTCTCATAGTTGAATCTTAATTTACTTGACTATTTATCGCTTTTCAAGATACAGAAATAATTGGTTCTTAGTTTTAAGTAATACTAGAACATAGTTTGGATGATGGAAACGGTTTTGGATAGGTTAAAAGTGATGCTACTATGAGGGTGGGACTACAGGTTGTAAAGTATTTATAGCTGTCAAGTGTAAACCAGTAAAGGGTTGTTTAATACTTAAACAACCCTTTAGTTTGAATACTATGTTTGAATGTTATGATGAAGTAATGTTTTCGATATTTTTTTTGTTAAATAAAGTGTTGCTTACCAAGAATGCACCCAGAACAGAAAAGATAGAAGCTAAATACATCCTGTAGTCAGTCAAATATTGCATAACATTATCAAAAGATATTTTCTTATCATAGAAGTATAAAAGATAAAGAAATAGTAAAGTATTAGTTGCGATTAAAAAAATTCTAATAGTATAAAAATTCTTTTTTATAAAAGGTTTGAAATATTTCATAAGTTTATAATTTATTGACATACCTGGAAAACCATAATATTGCCAGTATTTCCTATTGGTTCTTCAACTCTTGTACAACCACCTGCGCTAGTTAATCTCCAAGAACCACCCGAACCCGAAACATCAGTTTGTCCACAAAGAATACCACAATCGGCTGCTGCAAACATCGCCGCAGTAGTAGCTCCATAAATAGCACCTTCTGCTCCTCCCGAAACAGCTCCTGCAACAGCTCCTGTTGCTGTTCCTAAAATTGGAAATACTATTGTGCCACCGCCAGCCCCTATAATTGCACCTACACCTGTACCAGCAACCGCACCACCTACCATACTACGCGCAATGCCTTTTCATTGAGAAGCCATACAATCCCAAAAACAATCACCTTTTGAAGATAGTCCATCTATATTTTTTGACGTTGTTAACGTTGAAAATGATTGTTCAATTGATGCAATTGTTTTCTCTGCTGCATCTAAAATTATGAAAATTTGTTGATATTCCCCCGCTAGTGCGAGCATCGTGCTCGTGCCGTCAAGAGTAAGTTTTAAATTATCAACCTAAAGAAAACCATAAGGTCTGGTCAGTAAAGAATAAAGTTACCCCATCACCTTCCGTAGCGCTTTATCAAACAGTACCATGTCTTCCATAGTTCCGGTACTTATACGCGCCCACTTGTAGAAAGGAGGGAAGGGCCTTCCGATCAGTACATTTTCTTGTTCCATGGCAGTAATCATTTCCTCAATTGGTCTACCCGTTTTAAAGAAGACAAAATTGGTATGGGACTCCACATAGTCTAAGCCCAAGTCATTTAGGGTTTTGTAGATAGCGGCTTTGGCCTCTGCATTTTTTGCGATACTAAATTTATAGAATTCATTATCCTTTAAGGCTTCTTTGGCCGCTTCTATGGCCAAAAGGTTGGTCATGGCCATCACATGTTTTTTTAAGGTATCCGCAATTTTCGGTCGTGCTACCAGATAACCAATGCGTAGGCCGGCCATGCCAAATACTTTGGAAAAGGTCTTGGATACAATAACATCCATACCTTCTTTGACCAACGTTATCATGGAAGGATAATCGGGCTCGGTTATAAAATCGTAGTAGGCCTCATCGCTAAAGACCATAGCTTTTTTACTGGTGGCGATACAGAAATCGCGAAGGACATTCTTATCCAATAAAGTCCCTGTGGGGTTGTTGGGGTTACAAATAAAGACTAAACCGGTTTTGGAGTTCATACGGCGCTCCATTTCCTTTAAATCGTGGCCCATGCTTTCATCTACAGGAACACGGTGCACGTAGCCTTTAAAATTCTCAGCATAGGTAAGCATGGACTGAAAGGTAGGGTCTGCCGCTATGATTTCCTTTCCTTGGCTACCGTACGCCAGCCCCGCAGCTTTTAAGCCTTCTGTAGAGCCTCCTGTTAAAACGATGTATTCGGTTGGTACGCCTTCTTTTTCAGCGATTTGTGCAATTAACGGTTTGTACACCAGCGAGGGGTATCTACAGGCTTTATCAAAGGATTTGACAATAGCCTTACGGACGGCTTTGGATGGTCCATACGGATTTTCGTTAGAATTTAGTTTGGCAATTCTTCCTCCTTCTGTAGTGATGTGTTGGGGTGAGTCCATTGCCAGCGCAGGCAAACCTCCTAAAAAAGTAAAACTGCCGGATAAACCGGCAGTTTTTAGCCATTGTCTTCGATCTATATTTTTCATAACCTAAACGTTTGGTTTAAGATACGAAAATCTAGAAAAGTAGGTAATTAAAGATTTAGGGCTATGCTTTACAATTGAAATTCTTCGTTATTCGGGTCTTTGTTCATTTCCTTTGCGGGACTGAAAATATCTTTCAATATATATACGGTTACGATACTGAGGCCAACGGTCAATGTAGGTATGGCATATTCCCAGTTGAGCAGATGCATCAAACCACCGGAAATGATAGTTAAGACGCCCACGACCATGGCAAAGTTCCATATGATTTCTATAATACTGTTCTTGGCTTTTCGGTCATCGTCCATAAAATAGGAGGTGCCTTCCATGGCAAACCAAGTAATAAAGGTAATGGCCGTACCTATCTGAAAAATAATAGTATAGGGGAAGTCCAATATTCTTAAAAGACCGTTGGTGGTCCAAAAAAGTACCAGTACCATTTTAATATAAGCAACGGGTTTCTTGTCCACTTTTTTACTGAACCTAACGAAGTATAATACCGCTATCGCCAAAAATGACATGAAAGTGACTACAGATGCGAAAGGTATCTGTAATATACGCATCAACACGCCACCTAGTAATGCCGCTAAGGCAAATCGTATGGGAGTTTTTAAAACTTTATGGGAATTTCTCATGGTTTTTGTTTTAAATCACTTTGGTATTTGCTTTTAGCCCCTCCGTAATCCCAATGATATTCCTCACCGTTTCGTCGAGGTAATTGCGTACTACGATATGGGGAACCCTAATGGTGGTAAATCCATTTTTAAAAGAATGCATCGCTTCCTCTAGATTATTAATGGCCTGGTCCTCCGTTAATTTTTCATAGTCGGAGTCAATTTCAATATTCAGTTTTACCCTAGAAAGGGCAATGTCTATGGACTTTTTACCGTCCCACCATTCTAACATGGCATGAACGCCGGCTTCTTTAAGGCCATAATACAACTGTATGGCTTCAAGGGGTGTGTTGTTCTTTTTAATCAGTTCTTTCATCATGGTATGATGATGGGCGCAGAGTTCTACACCTAGGCTATCCATTGCATTTTTATGGTCTAAATAACCGAGTTCTTTCTTACATTCTAAACAAGTCATTAAGTAGGTTAAATTTGGTTTGGGATTAGTATAACCGTGGCTTTTTTGAATTATTATGAACTATCGATGTATGACACCCAACTTTTAGACGAACTGCATTTTTTTAGATAAACGGCATCAAAAAATGTTAAAACTGTGGTGAAAACAGGCTGGCAACTTGTGGGCATTTACCTAATTTGAACTTATATTTACTCGATAGTCGAGATTAAAATGCTCCGACGCTTGTGTTGAAAGTAAACGCGATTTTCATTTTAATGTCTTGCGGGCTTGCCCGGGGGTAGTTTACGAACTAATTTTAAGAAGCCTTTTTTGCTATGCGCCAATTCATACTATTTCTACTATTCTCAACAACTTTATTGATAGGTTGTAAAAATGAGGTAAAAACCGAACTTGCTCAAAGCATAACACATACTCCCCCCACACTAATCCTTGAAGAGGCAAATCGTTTGGCTACACTTCCTTTGGAATGTATCTCAATTGAGTATCCGAATAAATTGAATCAATCTTTAAATGATAAATCTTTTATTGCGGAGCCTAGTGAGTTGCATCCGGCGTTTTATGGTTGCTATGATTGGCATTCTGCCGTTCATGGACATTGGTCCTTGATTTCACTTCTGAAGCAATTCCCTAATTTGGATAAAGCCGATAAAATCCGTGAGAAATTAGCGGCCTCACTTTCAGAAGATAACATCGCATTGGAAGTAGCGTACTTCAAAATTCCCGGTAACGCTTCCTTTGAACGAACGTATGGATGGGCATGGATACTGAAGTTAGCAGAAGAACTCCATACTTGGAATGACCCATTGGCGAGAGACTTAGCGCAAAATTTACAACCGCTTACAGATTTAATGGTACAATCTTATTTGGATTTTCTGCCCAAACTGAATTATCCTATTCGTGTGGGAGAACATTCCAATTCAGCTTTTGGGCTTTCTTTTGCTCTTGATTATGCGGAAACTTTGAACAACACTAGCTTAAAGGAAGCCATTGAGCGAACGGTAAAACGGTTTTACGCCAACGATAATACCATGGGCGGTTGTCCTTTGGAATGGGAACCAAGCGGTTTTGATTTCTTGTCCCCTTGTTTAGAGGAAGCGTATTTGGTTAGTAGGGTTTATGAGCCAGAGAATTTTAAAATTTGGTTCGATGCTTTCTTGCCGCAATTGACCAACCCAAAATTCGAGTTGGCTCCAGGAAAAATATTAGATAGAACTGATGGTAAATTGGTGCATTTAGACGGACTTAATTTTAGCAGAGCCTGGTGTTTGTATGGAATTGCGGAAGTATTACCGGAATACGCACACCTCAAAGAAATCGCAAAACAACATATAACATATTCATTACCGAATATCGTAGATGATAATTATGGAGGTACCCATTGGTTAGGTTCCTTCGCCATCTATGCCCTAAATAATACCAAATAGTATGTTCAAGAAAGTTGGTCCGGGAGTCCTGGTAGCTGCGGCTTTTATTGGCCCGGGTACGGTTACCGCTTGTATTCTCGCAGGGGTAGGTTATGGTTATACCTTATTATGGGCCATGTTGTTATCCATCATAGCAACGGTGGTATTACAGGAAATGTCCGCACGTTTGGGCATTGTCACCCAAAAGGGACTGGCCGATGTCATTAAGCAGGAATTAAGGACACCATGGTTGCGAAACACGGTACTGGCCATTATCCTTGGGGCTATAGTTATTGGTAATGCCGCCTATGAAGCTGGTAATATCGGCGGTGGAACATTAGGCTTGGAAGCTATTTTTGGGGAAGCTCATATTTCATACTATCCCCTCGTCATTGGATTGCTGGCCTTTGTACTGCTATATCTTGGTAGTTATAAGATATTGGAAAAGGTATTTGTCTTTCTTGTGATTATAATGAGTTTGTCCTTTGTGCTAACCGCGGCGATAACCCAACCTAATATGCTAGAGGTATTAAAAGGCTTACTAGTACCTACCGTACCTAGTGATAGTATCTTAACCATTATCGCCTTGGTAGGAACTACTGTAGTGCCTTACAACCTATTTTTACATGCGTCCTTGGTCAGCGAAAAGTGGAAAAGCACGGCCGACCTCAAAGCGGCAAGAAGGGATACTTTTGTGGCATTGATATTGGGCGGATTGGTGTCTATTTGTATTATTATTTCGGCTTCGGCCATTCAGAGTACAACGGTGAACAACGTTATGGATATGGCCAAGGGCCTTGAACCATTGTATGGTTCGGCTGCCAAATACTTTATGGGTATTGGCCTGTTCGCCGCAGGAATAACATCTGCCATAACCGCGCCATTAGCGGCTGCATATGTTGCCAATAGTTGTTTTGGATGGAAGGCCGATTTGAAAAACATAAAGTTTAGATTGGTATGGATGCTTATCTTAGGTCTGGGCGTATTTTTCCTTTCATTTGGTATAAAACCTATTGAGATTATAAAATTCGCACAGATTGCCAATGGCATTCTTCTTCCGGTAATAGCGGTATTCCTATTATGGGTCGTTAATAGGGCTTCGGTTATGGGAACATATAAGAATACCAAATTTCAGAATATCATTGGGATAGTGATTTTGGCGCTCTCTATTTTACTTGGTGCCAAGAGTATATTAAAGGTATTTGGATTGTTGTAAATGAAACATTATTCTATTGACATAAATTGTGATGTGGGCGAGGGTGTTGGTAATGAAGCTGATCTATTTCCCTACATCTCATCTTGCAGTATTGCCTGCGGTGGTCATGCCGGAGATTACGATAGTATGAAAGCCGTTGTTGCGTTAGCAAAAAAACATCACGTGAAAATTGGTGCGCATCCGTCTTATCCTGACAAGGTGAATTTTGGAAGGGTTTCTATGGCGATAAGTCCGTCCCTGCTACAGGAAAGTATCCAGAAACAGGTAGCTGACTTAGCTTTGATTTGTAAGGATGAAGCAATAGCGCTTCGGCATATAAAACCTCATGGCGCCTTATATAATGATATTGCCAAGGATGAAAAATTGGCAAATGTCTTTTTAGAGGCTATTGAAATATATAAAACGAGGTTCAAACTTTATGTGCCTCCTGGTTCTGTAGTGGCACACCGGGCAGTGGAAATGGGTTTTCAAATTGTACTAGAGGCCTTTGCTGATAGAAATTACAGGGACGATTTAAGTCTTGTTTCAAGAACAGAAACCAATGCATTAATAACGGATCCCATTAATGTCTTAGGGCATGTAGTAATGCTTATTAAAGAAAAATGTGTGCTAACAAGCTCTGGAAGAAAAACGCCTATCGTTGCTGAAACTTTTTGTGTACACGGCGATACTTCTTCAGCTTTTCAAATATTAGCGTATCTTTCTAAGGAATTACCAAATCATAATATATTTTTAGCCAGGTGAAACTTCCCTCCATCCATATAAAACCTTATGGTGTCCATGCTATTCTAATAGAATGGCCCAATGAGGTAAACGAAACCATACTAAATAGCATATTGCAGTTTGAAAACTATCTGCACGAAAACTGTTTAGAGGGGGAAGATTGGGAAACCGTTCCGGCCTATAATTCGCTTTTGGTTTTGAACAGAAATATCCCATTAGATTATGCCGCGTTCAGGGATAAAATTCAAGACTGGTATCAGGAGGAAAAAAAAATCACAAGGGGGCAACGTTATTTGTGGCGTTTGCCCGTGAGTTATGATTTGGAATTTGGAATAGATCTGGAATACGTAGCGGAGACCTTGGGTATCAGTACGGATGAAGTAATAGCACTGCATACAAAAAATGTATACACCGTTTACGGCATAGGCTTTCTGCCGGGGTTCATGTATTTAGGTGGTTTGCCGGAAGCCTTAGAATTACCAAGAAGGGCAACACCAAGGCTTAAAGTAGCAAAAGGTGCTGTGGGATTGGCGGGTAGGCAAACGGGTATTTATCCACAAGAATCTCCTGGAGGTTGGAATATTATCGGTAGTTGTACCGTTCCTATTTTCAATCTTAAGAATGAGAGCCCATGCTTTGTGAGTGTAGGCGATAAAATTCAATTCTATCAAATTTCTAGAGCGGAATATGATTTACACAAAATAGAGGCAGAAGTAGGTATTTATCAACCAGAAAAAATTAGGATAGATGCTTAAAGTATTAAAGTCCGGTTTTTACACTACGGTTCAAGATTTAGGTAGATTTAACTTTAGGAACAAGGGTGTTCCCGTGTCTGGCGTCATGGACCAATTATCGGTTTTTAAGGCCAATACGTTATTGGAAAATGACACTACGGATGCTGTGTTGGAAATAACCATGACGGGACCAACATTGATATTTGAAGAAGAGACCTATATAACGTTGGCAGGTGCTGTAATGTCCGCTACCTTGAATAATATGCCCATTCAGAATTACAAGGTATATCAGATTAATATTGGGGATATTCTTTCCTACGGAAGATTGGATAAGGGATTTCGTGCGTATTTGGCCGTAAAGGGAGGCTTTCAATTGAAAAACATTCTTAATAGTTGTTCCCTATACAAACCAATTACCAGAGAAAACCGACTTAAGGATGGGGATGTAGTGCCTTTTGAATACAATAAGCTTTTTAAGCCAAAGATTCTTGAAATAAAGGTAGACTCGTTCCTAGAGGAAACCGTTTTGGAAGTATATAGGGCGCCGGAGTACGATTTGTTGCAAGAGGAGCAATTAGCGCAGTTATTTGATGGCGATTTTACGGTGGCAAAAGAGAACGATAGAATGGCCTACCAGTTAGAAGAATGTATTGATGGTCACGCTATCAACATGCTTACATCCGGAACCCTACCGGGTACCGTGCAACTGACTCCGTCCGGTAAATTAATTGTCTTGATGAAAGACGGACAGACAACAGGTGGCTATCCAAGAATATTACAATTATCACATAAGGCAACGGCTATCTTGGCACAAAAAAGAGCAGGTTCTAAAATCGCTTTTAAGCTGCTGTAGCCTATACTTTTTTATAGACCTCTTCAAAGGGAACTCTAAAACGGGGCCCATAGATACCGTTTTCATCACGTATGCCACAGCCGATGACCATATTTATTTCAGCTGATTTTGGAATGTTAAGTATCTTTTTAACTCTTCCCGTATCGCTGCCCTCCATGGGGCAGGTATCATAACCTATTGCCGCCATGCTAATCATAAAATTCTGTGCTGCTAGTCCGGCACTTTTATGTGCAACAACGCGCATGTCGGAATTTCTCACCTGTTTATAGATAGGTCTAAAGAGGCCAATGATTTGGAATACGATATATTTGAACCAACCCAATATGCCAAGAAAATCCGTATAAATAGAGGGTATCAATTTTTGGTAATAGTTCAGGGCAAATTTCTCTCGCTTGCTGTAGTCTTTTGGGTCTTTGTCACCGAAGCTCTTTTTTAAAAAGTTACTATTCGCTTTGGCCCGTTGCCTCCATAAATCTTTTCTAGTCACTACTACAACCAATTGTTGTGCTGTTTTTGCTGCATTTTGGCCAAGACATGCTTCGGTCATTTTTTTCAGAATGGCAGCATCTGTAATATGATAAAATTCCCATATTTGAAGATTACTGCTGGTAGGGGCTAGCACGGCATTCCTGAGGCATTGTTTTACTTTCTCATCATCTAGTGCTAGGTCTTTTTTAAAGACCCGTACGGAACGCCTGTATTGTATGGCTTTGGTTGCGGTTTTCTCCATAAAATTTTTTTAAGGAAATTTAGGGTTTAAAAAGCCACGAAAGTAATTAATTCTTGTTTGCCAATTTTCAAATGAAAATTTTTATGTACTATTGCTTAATGAAAACTAACAAAGTAACGGTCAATGTAATTCTAATTATTCCCGCTAAGGAATGATATAGCTTTTTTATTGATTTAAAAAACCTGTATCAGATGCTTCCGATACAGGTTTTTTTATGTTATTAAATCAAAAGCGATGTTTATTGAATATGATATAAAAAGAAGCGTTATTTTGCTTATAGTCAACAACTTAAACTAATTTTAATGAAATTGAATTTGAACCAGTTGTCTTTGTTAAAATTATTGCGCTATTTAAACTTTTATCTTTGATAGTAGACGAGAATTAAATCGATTAAGAGCTTACGAGAACTAGATTATGGAATTGAACAAATACAGTAAAAACGTTACACAGGATTCTACCCAGCCTGCAGCACAGGCCATGCTTTATGCCATTGGTTTCAAGGATGAAGATTTTAGCAAGCCACTGGTGGGTATAGCGAGTACGGGTTATGAGGGTAATCCTTGTAATATGCATCTTAATGATTTGGCCAAATTGGTTAAGGAAGGCGTTAACACCGAGGAAACTGTTGGATTGATTTTTAATACCATTGGTGTGAGTGACGGTATTTCTATGGGAACTCCTGGAATGCGTTTTTCATTACCTTCTAGGGATATCATCGCAGATTCTATGGAAACCGTAGTACAGGGAATGTCTTACGATGCCTTGGTTACGGTTGTGGGTTGTGATAAGAATATGCCAGGAGCCTTAATGGCTATGCTGCGTCTTAATCGTCCTTCGATTCTAGTATATGGTGGTACCATAGAATCTGGTTGTCACAATGATAAAAAATTAGATATCGTTTCTGCATTCGAGGCTTGGGGAGAGAAAGTAGCTGGAACTATGGGAGAATCGGAATATAAGTCTATTATAAAGAAATCCGTTCCAGGTGCTGGAGCTTGTGGTGGTATGTATACGGCAAATACCATGGCGTCCGCAATTGAAGCATTGGGAATGTCCTTGCCTTACAATTCTTCGAATCCTGCCATAAGTAATAATAAAGAAGCGGAGTGCATTGCCGCAGGAAAACAAATGCGTATTCTTTTAGAGAAAGATATTAAGCCTTTGGATATCGTTACTCGCAAATCTTTAGAGAATGCTATCCGATTAGTCACCATTATGGGTGGTTCTACCAATGCGGTACTTCACTTTTTAGCTATCGCAAGGGCTGCAGATGTAGAATTTACACTCCAAGATTTTCAACATATCAGTGATACCACTCCGTTTATAGCGGACCTAAAACCAAGTGGAAAATACCTAATGGAAGATGTACACAGGGTCGGTGGTATCCCCGCAGTATTAAAATATTTATTAAAGAATGGTCTCTTACATGGCGATTGTCTTACGGTTACCGGAAAGACCTTGGCGGAGAATTTAGAGAATGTGCCGGATTTAGAAGAAGGTCAAGATGTAATCATGCCCTTGGATAAGCCCATTAAGGCAACGGGCCACTTAAGAATGCTTTACGGAAACCTGGCCACAAACGGTTCAGTTGCGAAAATTACCGGTAAGGAAGGTCTGCTTTTTAAAGGAACGGCCAAAGTGTTCAATAGTGAGTATGATGCCAATGACGGGATTCGTACGGGATTGGTAAAAAAAGGAGATGTTGTCGTTATCCGATACGAAGGGCCCAAAGGCGGACCCGGAATGCCGGAAATGCTTAAACCAACTGCCGCCATAATGGGTGCAGGTTTGGGCAAAGACGTAGCCTTGATAACCGATGGCCGCTTTTCTGGAGGCACCCATGGTTTTGTAGTAGGCCACATATCTCCAGAAGCCCAGGAGGGAGGTACCATTGCCTTGGTTAAGGATGGGGACGTCATCACCATTGATGCGGAGACAAATTCCATTAGTGTAGATGTCTCCGATGAGGAGTTGGCGAAGCGTAAAACTACTTGGGTAGCACCGGAACTAAAGTTTAAAAAGGGCGTGTTATACAAATACGCACGTTCGGTATCATCGGCTGCTCAAGGTTGTGTAACGGACGAGTTCTAACAATAGAGATAGCTATTGGTAAAAAATATAATTTTTGAATGTGAGCGTAAGGCTTGAATTTGAGTTGTACTATGGAAACAATAAAAGAAAAACAAAAGACATCAAAGACAGCATCTACTATTAAGATTTCTGGAGCTGAAGCAATCATTCATTGTTTATTGGCAGAAGGTGTCGATTTGCTTTACGGATATCCGGGTGGCGCAATAATGCCCGTATATGATGAGCTATATAAATTTCAGGATAAATTAACACATATCTTAACCCGGCATGAGCAGGGAGCCACGCATGCTGCACAAGGCTACGCCAGAATATCGGGTAAAGTTGGCGTGGCTATGGCCACATCAGGTCCTGGAGCAACCAATCTAGTGACCGGATTGGCAGATGCGCAGATAGATTCTACGCCAATGGTCTGTATCACAGGTCAGGTGCCAAGACATTTGCTAGGTTCAGATGCCTTTCAAGAAACCGATATTATCGGTATTTCCACTCCAGTGACAAAATGGAATTATCAAATCACTAGGGCTTCGGAAATTCCGGAGATCATGGCCAAAGCATTTTATATCGCCAAATCTGGAAGACCGGGTCCCGTTTTGGTCGATATTACAAAGAATGCCCAGTTTGAGGAGTTCGATTTTTCATACAAGAAATGCAAAGGAGTTCGGAGTTATAACCCAACACCAAAACCCAAAACTGAAGCTATAGAAGCCGCTGCTAAACTTATCAACGGGGCAAAAAAACCCTTTATCGTTTGGGGTCAGGGCGTTATTTTGGGCAAAGCGGAAGAAGAACTAAAAGCTTTGGTAGAAAAAGCTGGGATACCTGCCGCTTGGACCATTATGGGGGCTTCTGCCTTAGATACGGATCATCCCCTAAATGTGGGTATGGTAGGGATGCATGGTAATTATGGACCAAACCTTCTTACCAATGAGTGCGATGTATTGTTGGCCATAGGAATGCGTTTTGACGATCGTGTCACCGGTAGATTAGAAGATTATGCCAAGCAGGCAAAAGTAATTCACTTTGAAATAGATCCTGCGGAAATTAATAAAAATGTCCATGCTGATGTAGCTGTATTAGGAGATTCCAAGGAAACCTTAAAAAGTTTACTTCCATTGATTGATGCTAAATCTCATGAATCTTGGCATAATGTCTTTAAGGAGAAGTATAAAATTGAGTTCGATACGGTCATCAAAAATGATATCCATCCTACAAAAGAAGGTTTGACCATGGGTGAAGTTATCGAGGAAATAAATATCGCTACAGAACATAAGGCTGCCGTAGTAACCGATGTTGGACAACACCAGATGATTGCTTGTAGGTATGCTAAATTCAAGGAAACAAAGAGCAATATAACCTCTGGTGGTCTCGGAACCATGGGCTTTGCCCTACCCGCGGCCATTGGTGCTAAAATGGGCGCAATGGACAGAGAGGTCGTTGCCATTATAGGCGATGGAGGCTATCAAATGACCATTCAAGAGCTAGGTGTCATATACCAGCATAACGTACCTGTAAAGATTGTCGTTTTGAACAATGATCATTTAGGAATGGTTCGGCAATGGCAAGAACTATTTTTTGATAAACGCTACGCTTCCACGGTAATGGTTAATCCGGATTTTGTTAAAATCGCCGAAGGATATCATATCGAAGCAAAACGTGTGAGCGAGCGAAAGGATTTAAAGGCAGCGGTCAAAGAAATGATTGCTTCGGACAAACCTTATTTCTTGGAAGTGAAAGTGGAGAAAGAGGATAACGTGTTCCCAATGATACCATCAGGCGCTGCGGTTTCCGAGGTTCGTTTAAAATAAGGTTTCATAGTATCCTAGAATGACATTAAAGATGCAACAAGAGAATATTACTGATATTCCTAAAATTTATCCAGAGATTCAACGTAAATCTGAAGAAATAGGTTTTTCCATGCCTTCCGATTTGCTTATTGGTTCTTTGCTTAAAACTTTGATTAGTTCCAAGCCCGGAGCTCAAGTTCTTGAGTTAGGTACGGGGATTGGTCTCTCTTTGTCTTGGATGATAGAGGGTATGGATACGGACGCGCATCTAACCACCGTAGATAATGACTCCGAATTGATAGCCATAGCAAAACAATATTTTGGGCATGATAAAAGGCTTACTATAGTCTGTGATGATGGCGCAGCATGGCTTAAGGCAAATAGAGATGTGAAGTTTGACCTTGTTTTTGCGGATGCGTGGCCGGGAAAATATAGTGAGATTGAAACTGTTTTAGAAATGATCAATCCTGGCGGATTTTATGTGATAGATGATATGACTGCGCAAGCTAACTGGCCAGAAGGTCATGATAAGAATGTGGATAGATTGGTCCGTTACTTAGAGGATAGAACAGATTTTAGTCTAACGAAGATGAATTGGTCCACGGGCATTATAATTGCGGTTAAAAAGTAATATGGAACAATTGACGCATCAATGGAATACTAATTTATATAACGATAAACACTCGTTTGTATATGCGTATGGGGCTTCTTTGATCGATATTCTAAATCCTAAAGTAAACGAACGTATACTGAATTTAGGGTGTGGTTCAGGAGAATTAACGGCTTTAATAAATGAACGAAGTAAGGATGTTGTTGGAATGGACATATCCGTGGAGATGATTAGTAAGGCAAAAACTCAGTTTCCTTTATGCAAATTTAAAGTGGGAGATGCCATTCGTTTTAATTTCGATGCCCCTTTTGATGCCATATTTTCTAACGCAGCTTTACATTGGGTAACTAATTATAATGAGGCCATTACTTGCATGTATCTTAATTTGAAGAAGGGAGGAAGAATAGTACTCGAATTTGGAGGTAAGGATAATGTAAAAAAGATTACCACGCAGTTACGGAAGTCCCTTCTGAAGAGAGGATATAAAAAACAAGCTGAGCTTAAGCTTTGGTACTTTCCCTCAATAGGTGAATATACAATGGTATTAGAGTCTGTTGGTTTCTTGGTTAGTTCGGCGCAATGGTATGCCAGACCAACAGAACTCGCGGATAATAAAACAGGAATTAAAGATTGGCTTCAAATGTTTTGCAAACCTTTTTTGGTGGAGGTAGATAATTCGGATGTCATCGATATTTTAACAGAAGTGCAGGAATTTCTTCGACCAGATTTATACGTAGATGGTAAATGGTTCGCAGATTATAAAAGAATAAGAATAGTAGCACATAGATAAATGAGTATGGAAAAGCAATGGTTTACCATATCGGTATATTCCGAAAATAATGTAGGATTACTGAATAGAATATCAGGTATATTTTTAAAGCGGCATATTAATATCGAAAGCTTAAACGTCTCAAAATCAGAGATTGACGAGGTTTCTAAATTTACCATAGTAGTCTACACGACAAACAAATGGGTTACGAATATCGTAGGGCAGATAGAAAAGCAGATTGAAGTCATTAAAGCATTTTATCACAAGGATGATGAGACCATATATCAAGAATCTGCCTTGTTCAAAATTGCGTCCGACCTCTTATTCGACGAGAGACAAATTCAGAATATTATAAAAGATAGTAATGCACAGATTGTCACAGTTGCACGAGACTTTTTTGTTTTGGCCAAAAGTGGTAGAAGGTTTGAAATAGATGAAATGCATGAACAATTAAAACCTTTTGGCATTATGCAATTTGTGAGGTCCGGTCGTATTTCGGTATCAAAGGACGAGATGCAGATATCAGCTTTAATTAAGGAATTTCAACACAATTAATAACAACTATAATAATAAACAACTGCTGGAAATTACCGATGCCAATCGGGGACGGCGCTAAATTAAACAGAACACAAAATGGCAAATTATTTTAATACACTATCATTACGAGATCAGTTAACCCAATTAGGAAAATGTAGGTTCATGGATTCCTCAGAATTTGCTGATGGTGTTACGGCCTTAAAAGGCAAAAAAATTGTCATCGTTGGATGCGGGGCTCAAGGCCTTAACCAAGGCTTGAATATGAGAGATTCTGGCCTTGATATTTCCTATACGCTAAGAGATGCTGCGATTAAGGAGAAAAGACAATCTTTTATCAACGCCACGGAAAATGGTTTTACCGTTGGTACGTATGAAGAATTGATTCCTAGCGCAGATGTGGTCATAAACCTTACTCCAGATAAACAACATACAGCGGTAGTTGGTGCGGTAATGCCCTTGATGAAAAAAGGAGCAACCTTGTCTTACTCACATGGTTTTAATATCGTTGAAGAAGGTACCCAGGTACGTAAAGATTTAACGGTTATCATGGTAGCACCAAAGAGTCCTGGTTCCGAAGTAAGGGAAGAATATAAAAGGGGATTCGGTGTGCCAACGTTGATTGCAGTACACCCAGAAAACGACCCCGAAGGAAAAGGATTGGCACAGGCTAAAGCTTATGCTGCGGGAACGGGCGGCCATAAGGCCGGGGTTTTAGAATCTTCTTTCGTTGCCGAAGTAAAATCGGATTTAATGGGCGAACAGACTATTCTTTGTGGCTTGCTGCAAACAGGGTCAATTTTGTGCTTCGATAAAATGGTCGAAAAGGGAATCGATGCGGGATACGCCTCCAAATTAATCCAGTATGGTTGGGAAACAATAACCGAAGGAATGAAATATGGTGGAATAACCAATATGATGGACCGTTTATCCAATCCGGCCAAAGTAAAGGCTTTTGAGTTGTCAGAGGAGCTAAAGGATATTATGCGTCCGTTATTTCAAAAACATATGGACGATATCATGACGGGCCATTTCTCTAAAACAATGATGGAAGATTGGGCCAACGATGATAAAAATCTATTGTCATGGCGTGCCGCAACGGGAGAAACTGCTTTTGAAAAAACCGCTGCCGGAAGCGATGAGATCACCGAGCAAGAGTTTTATGATAACGGTGTTCTAATGATTGCTATGGTTAGGGCAGGAGTAGAGTTGGCCTTTGAATCCATGACCGAATCCGGAATTATAGCAGAATCTGCGTATTATGAGTCTTTACATGAAACACCACTGATCGCCAATACAATTGCACGTAAAAAACTTTTTGAGATGAACCGTGTAATCTCTGATACGGCGGAGTACGGTTGTTATCTTTTTGATCATGCATGTAAACCTTTATTGACGGATTTCATGAAGAGAATAGATGTAGATGTCATCGGTAAACATTTTGGCGAAGGAAAGGATAATGGCGTGGATAATGCCAAATTGATTGAAATAAACAAAATCTTACGTGAACATCCTGTAGAAATTGTTGGTACGAGATTACGAGAATCAATGACCGCGATGAAACCCATTGTTTAATATATAGACCAATCTGATTAGGAAAGGACACATTACATGGAATATTTTCCTAAAATCGAGGATATAGAAAAGGCGGCGTTGACCATCCGGCAGGTAACGGAGGTAACGCCGCTTATGCCTAGTATTCGTTTGTCCAAACTTTTCAGTGCCAATATCTTCTTAAAGAGAGAGGATTTACACAGAGTTCGTTCCTATAAAATAAGAGGGGCGTACAATAAGATAAGCACACTACCCAAAGTGCAGCATAAAAAAGGGGTAGTCTGTGCAAGTGCTGGTAACCATGCACAAGGAGTAGCGTTTGCCTGCAATCACCTTGGTATAAATGCCACTATTTTCATGCCTGCGGTTACGCCAAAACAGAAGGTGGAACAAACTAAGATGTTCGGAGATTCTTGGGTTACGGTAGTTTTAGAAGGAGACACTTTTGACGATGCCTACCTTGCAGCGCTTAAATATGGCGAAAAAGAGAAAATGACGTTCATTCATCCTTTTGATGATCCCAAGGTCATAGAAGGACAGGGAACTGTAGGTTTGGAACTTATTGAGCAAACGAAAGAAGCTATTGATTATATTTTTGTTGCCGTCGGTGGCGGGGGTTTGGCTTCTGGATTACTAGGCGTATTTAATAAGCTATCCCCCAGTACCAGGATCATTGGTGTTGAGCCAGAAGGAGCACCTTCCATGAAAACATCTATCGAGAATAATGCGAACACAACGCTGGCTACTATTGATAAGTTTATTGATGGTGCATCGGTAAAGCGAGTGGGGGACCTTACTTTTTCTATCTGTAAAGATAGATTGTACAACATGACGACCGTCCCTGAGGGAAAAGTTTGTCAAACGATTTTGGATCTTTATAACAGGGACGCTATAGTTGTTGAACCAGCGGGAGCTCTAAGCATTTCGGTACTTGAACAATATTCCGAAGAGATTAAGGGTAAGAACGTTGTCTGCATTATTGGCGGAAGTAATAATGATATTACAAGAACGGCGGAAATAAAGGAGCGGGCCTTGCTCTATGGTAATCTAAAACACTACTTTATCGTACGTTTTCCACAACGCCCGGGAGCGCTGAAAGAATTTGTTGTAGATATTCTGGGTCCCACCGATGATATTACGCATTTTGAATATGCTAAGAAATCGAGTAGGGAGAATGCTCCGGCTGTAGTGGGTATAGAACTCAAGTCTGCCTCTGACCTGCAGCCGCTAGTAAATAGAATGAAGGAAAATAACTTTTTTGGCGATTATTTAAACGATAAACCGGACCTATATCAATATTTAGTTTAATTCATAATAGAACACATATATGGCTATTCCAGAAGAATTTCAAATACAACATACCATAGACCAAAGAACTTACTTGGTGAACGGAGAATTAAAGCCCTGGAGCGGGGAAACCACTGAGGTTTTCTCCACAATTTCAGCTACTGAAGCCTATAAGCCTACGCTTTTGGGAAGTATTCCGGACATGCAGGAAAAAGAGGCTTTGGAGGCACTGGATGCCGCTTTGGCAGCTTATGGTAAGGGACAGGGTGTGTGGCCAACCATGCACGTTAAAGATCGTATTGAATGTATGGAGGTGTTTGTTTCCAAGATGAAAACCAAGCGCGAGGAAGTTGTAAAATTGCTCATGTGGGAAATTGGAAAGTCCCTGCCCGATTCTAGAAAGGAATTTGACCGTACCATTGAATATATTGAAGATACCATAGAGGATTACAAACAATTGGATAGGGATGCAGCCAAATTTCAAAAACAAGATGGTGTTTATGCGCATATTAAGCGTGGTCCTCTAGGTGTCGTTCTCTGTCTAGGACCTTATAATTATCCGCTTAATGAAGCATTCGCTTTATTGATCCCTGCAATCATCATGGGAAACACTACCATTTTTAAACCGGCAAAGTACGGTGTACTTTTAATAATACCTTTGTTGGAGGCCTTTCAAAGCAGTTTCCCTAAAGGTGTAGTCAATATCATTTTTGGTCGTGGTAGAGCGGTAGCGGCACCAATAATGAAAACGGGTAAGGTAGATGTTTTGGCTTTGATAGGAAATAGTAAATCTGCAAACGCCTTACAAGAGCAACATCCAAAAAGTAATAGACTACGTTTGGTTTTGGGTCTCGAAGCGAAAAACCCGGCTGTTATTTTACCTGACGCGGATATGGACCTCACCATTAATGAAGTCGTAGCGGGGACCACTTCATTTAACGGGCAACGTTGTACCGCACTAAAAGTAGTCTATGTGCATAATGAGGCGCAGGACGTATTTTTAAAGAAGTTCAGTAAGGCCATAGATGACCTAAAATTTGGAAACCCTTGGGACGAAGGCGTGAAACTGACACCGCTACCAGAACCACAGAAACCCGATTATATTCAAGAATTGATTGATGATGCTCTCGAAAAAGGTGCGAAAATCATGAACGACAAGGGGGGACAGCGAACAGAAAATTATATTTGGCCCGCCGTTTTGTTTCCAGTGACAAAAGATATGCGTGTCTATCAAGAAGAACAATTTGGACCAATTATACCTGTAGTTCCGTTTTCTGATATTGAAGAGCCTTTAGATGATATGGCGGAAAGCAACTACGGACAGCAAGTAAGCCTTTTTGGTAAGGACGTGTATGCGCTGGCACCTTTAATCGATACGCTGGTCAATTTAGTGTGTAGGGTTAATTTGAACAGCTCATGTCAACGCGGACCCGATGTATATCCTTTTACGGGGCGAAAAGATTCGGCGCAGGCAACATTAAGTGTTCATGATGCTTTGAGGTCGTTCTCGATTCGAACATTTGTCGCCTTTAAAGACAATGATTTGAATAATGAGACTATTCAGCAGTTGTTAGAAGCTAAATTATCCAACTTTGTAAGTACGGATTATATCCTCTAGCAAGTCCACTTATGTGAGCTTAGTAATATTACTTTGACCAGCTTTTAGGAGTATTTTTCTTCTGAGTCTAGTTAATTCAAATAAAACGGTTTGATGATGAAGTCATTCATATTTCACATCGGTATGAATAGCTGTGCCCTACGGATCAAAAGAATAATATCTTACGGTCTTAAGTTTTAAAAACGGTAAGTAGTAGACAATCTAGATTAATTATGCTTTGACGCATGTCTTGTTTCGTTGGACGAATAAAACCTAATACAATAATTTGTCTCGATTTTTAGTTTATAAAGAGCAATCCAACTTAAAATTCCGTGTTCAAACCTATTAAATCAATTTTTGAAAAGCAGCATAAAACGCTCTGGAATATCTTGCTTCTGTTCATGACATTTCTGGTGGTATCTTCATACATCCCCGTGGATTCAAGTGCTATTTCCAAAAGAGAGATACTATCAACTACTACTGAAGTTG
This sequence comes from Maribacter sp. 4U21, assembly GCF_002742365.1. Lineage (NCBI taxonomy): Bacteria > Pseudomonadati > Bacteroidota > Flavobacteriia > Flavobacteriales > Flavobacteriaceae > Maribacter > Maribacter sp. 4U21. The sequence continues at coordinate 84,034 of NZ_MDGN01000072.1, read as the reverse complement.
ATGCAGAGTCGTTGAAGCGTCATACCCTATTCCAAGCAAATTTAAATAGGGCTTTACAGGATTATTTTAATATAGCCATAGATTCTGGTGATATAGTAGGCGCAGGAGTAAGTATCGTCTACGGAGATTCCATATTGGTTTCAGGCGGATTTGGTAAACGTGCAGTAGAAGAAAATGATTTTATCGATGGTGAAACGGTATTTCGATTAGGTTCCTTGTCAAAAGGATTTGCCGGAGTACTCATGGCTAGTTTGCAGGAAGACGGGAAACTGGATTGGAACGATAAAGTGGTTGACTACCTTCCTAGTTTTCAATTTGGTGACAGTGCAAATACCAAAAAAATAAAACTTTCCCATATTCTCTCCCATACCGCTGGGACACCATATCATAGCTACACCAATTTGGTCGAAGCCGGTATTTCTGTTGAAAAAATTACCGAACGGTTCAAGGAGGTGGAACCTATTAGTGGCCCCGGGACCATGTATAGTTATCAAAATGCCATGTTCTCCCTTAGTCAAGAGGTGGCTAAAAAGGTTACGGGACAAGAAGTAAACGCGCTTCTCGACAACAGGTTTTTTAAGCCGCTAGGTATGACCTCCGTTTCCATGGAACATGATGTTCTGACGAATCAAAAAAATGTTGCGCTCCCACATTCCAAAAGGAATGACCATTGGCGCAGTTTACCGCTGACCGATAAGTATTACAATGCGGTCGTTGCAGGTGGTATCAATGCAAGTTCCTTGGATATGGCCAAATGGATGCGTTTCTTATTAGGACATCATCCAGAGGTATTAAAACCTAAAACCATTGAACAAGTTTTTGAGCCCTTTGTTGAAGTTAATTATAACAACAAATACTATCAACGTTGGCCCGATCATGTACAATCGCACTATGGCTATGGTTGGCGAATTCATTCTTTTAAAAATGAGACATCAAAACAAGAAAAAACCGTGTGGCATCATGGCGGTAGCGTAAACAACTATAGAAACGAAATTGCCCTTTATCCCGAGGATGATTTGGGTATTTGCGTATTACTTAACGGAAATTCTAGATTGGCACAAACTGTAATCCCCGATGTATACGCTATTATTTCTGAAGCTTATAGCAACATCTATCATTAGGTACACGTTTAGCTTTGAAATCTTTTTAATTCTCTTTGTCACTTCCTAACAAACAGAAAAAAGCACCACTCAAAACATAGTCATGTTCTAAGCGATGCTTCTTATTTTGTTGAGCGATTAACTAATATATTGGCTGCCAACCAATCTCCAACTTCGCTAGTTTTGTAGGCTTTCGCTCCCTCCGCTAAGTCTTCGGTAACGATGCCTTCTGCGAGTGATTTATTTACCACATCTCTTATAGCTTGCGCCTCTTCCGCTAGGTCCATATCCTCAAATAGCATCGCTGCGGACAGTACGGTAGCCAACGGATTGGCGATATCCTTACCTGCTGCCTGCGGGTAGGAGCCATGTATAGGTTCGTACAAAGACACTTTACTTCCTACGGAAGAAGAAGGCATTAGTCCCATAGAACCGGAGATTACAGATGCCTCATCGGTCAAGATATCCCCAAAAAGATTGGCAGTAATCATTACATCATAAGCACTTGGCCATTGCACGAGTCGCATGGCAACGGCATCAACGAACTCGTAAGAGACTTCTACTTCCGGATATTCTTTTTCCATTGCCTGTACGGTCTCTCTCCATAATCTAGAAGATTCCAGCACGTTTGCCTTATCCACACAGCATAGTTTTTTTGAACGTTTCATGGCCATTTTAAAACCTTTATGCGCTAAGCGCTCTATTTCAAAACGTTCGTAGGTCATGGTGTCATAGGCGGTATTACCATCATCTTTTCTCCCACGTTCTCCAAAATAAACCCCTCCGGTTAATTCTCTTAAAATGATAAGATCCGTTCCTTCGATACGTTCTCTTTTTAAAGGAGATTTATCTATTAAGGAAGGAAAGGTAAAGGTGGGCCTGACATTGGCAAAGAGGCCTAATTTTTGACGCATTTTCAATAAGCCCTGTTCGGGCCTTACTTTCGCAGAAGGGTCGTTATCAAATCTAGGGTGACCAATAGCACCGAAAAGAACAGCATCGGAATTTGCACAGATTTCATGTGTTTCTTCTGGATAAGGGTCTCCTACGGCGTCAATTGCCGCTGCTCCCGTCAATGCGGGCTTCCAGTTAATCTCGTGATTGTATTTTTTTGCGATTACATCACAGACTTTAACGGCCTGATCTATTACTTCTGGGCCAATTCCGTCACCGGCCAATAAAGCTATGTCTAATTTCATTTTGTATTCTTTTATCGTTGTTTGATGCTTGTAGTTGTCTGTTTAAAGCTATTTTCTATATTATATTCAACATCTTTTCTGTGGCCTTAATCGCTGAAACCGTCTGGTCGGAATCTAAGCCCCTCGAGGTAAATTCCTTTTTGTTCAAAGACCAGGTAATGACGGTTTCACAAAGGGCGTCGGAATTACTTCCGGGTGGTATTCTAACCGCGTAATCTATGAGCTCCGGAAGGGTAATTTTTTTGGATGCATATACTTTATGCAAAGCATTCATAAAAGCATCATATTGTCCGTCTCCTTGCGCATTCGCCTCAAATACTTCACCATTTATTTCTACGGAAAGGGTAGTGGAGGGCATCAAGCCTTTGGCGTGTGTTAATACGTAAGACTTTACGAAAATTTTCTGTTGATGCGCCTCTGTATCCAACACATCGGATATAATAAAAGGTAAATCCTCTTTGGTGACCCGTTCCTTTTTATCTCCAAGCTCAATGATACGTTGGGTCACTTTTTTTAACTCATCATCATTGAGTTTTAAGCCAAGTTCCTGTAAATTTTTCTGAATATTAGCTTTCCCCGACATTTTACCCAAAGCATATTTGCGCTTTCTACCAAAACGCTCTGGCATTAAATCACTAAAATAAAGGTTGTTCTTGGAATCCCCGTCTGCATGAATGCCAGCTGTTTGCGTAAACACACTATCGCCAACAATAGGTTTATTGGCCGGAATGGCCAGTCCGGCAAATGCAGATACCAGTTTGCTCACTTTGAAGAGCGAAGATTCGTTAACACCTATTTCAATTTCTGGCAGAAAATCGTTGATGACCGCAATGGCACTGGCCATAGGAGCATTACCAGCACGTTCACCCATACCGTTTACGGTAAGGTGTAAACCATGACAACCCGCTTTCACCGCTTCCATAACATTTGCAACACCTAAGTCATAATCGTTATGACCATGAAAGTCAAAATGAATTTTAGGATAGCGTTGTACGATTTCCTTCAGAAAGTCATAGGTCTCTCTATGAGTTAGTATTCCCAAAGTATCAGGCAATAAAATACGTTTTATAGGTTGTGTGGAAAGGAAATCCAAGAAATCAAAAACATAGGCTTTTGAGTTTCGCATTCCGTTGCTCCAATCCTCCAAATAAACGTTATTGATGATTCCTTTTTGTTTCGCCTGTTCAAAAACTGCTGCTATTTCCGCAAAGTGTTCCTCTGGAGTCTTTTTAAGCTGATGTTTTAGGTGATTCAAAGAACCTTTTGTTAATAGGTTCTGGGATTTAGCCCCAGCTTCCTCCATCCATTTTAACGAAACTCCTCCGTCTACAAAAGTCAACACTTCTACCCGGTCTAGATAATCCTTACTAGCGGCCCATGCCGTAATCTGCTGTACTGCTTGCAATTCGCCTTTAGAGACTCTTGCAGAAGCAACTTCAATACGGTCTACATGAAGTTCGTCCAGTAATAGTTTGGCCAGCGTCAATTTCTCCGATGCGGAGAATGAGACTCCGGAAGTCTGCTCCCCATCCCTGAGGGTGGTATCCATGATTTCCACCTTTCTTTTCATTAGTGTGCTCCTTTGGTTGGAAATCTGATTTTAAAGTGGCGTAGTCTTAGCGAAAGATGTTATTTTTTCTTTGATGTTCAAAAGGTAATCGATGTCATCAAACCCATTCGTCATGTTATTTTTCTTGTAGTCATTGATATCGAAAGACTCACTTTCTCCCGTTGCCAATAAGGTAACCTTCTGTTCCGGTAGATTAACTTCTATTTCCGTTTTAGGGTCCGCCTCGATAGCAGCGAAAATCTTTTGCAGAAAAGTTGCACTAACCTGTACAGGTAGTACTCCTATATTTAGGCAGTTACCTCGGAAAATGTCCGCAAAGAAGGAGGAGATAACACATCTAAAACCATAATCATAAACGGCCCATGCTGCATGTTCTCTTGACGACCCCGAACCGAAATTTTTACCGCCGACCAAAATTTTGCCACTATATTTTTCATCGTTCAGTACAAAATCTTCCTTGATTGAATTATCTTGGTTGTAACGCCAATCCCTAAACAGATTATCACCGAACCCGACCCGTTCCGTAGCTTTTAAGAAACGTGCAGGAATTATCTGATCGGTATCTACGTTCTCTATCGGAAGCGGTACAGCGGTTGTTCTTAATATGTCGAATTTATCGTATGCCATTTTTTCTAGCTTTTTGCTATCGACTGTTTGCCTATAGCTTTAATTTAATATTTATTTGGATAAAGGCCAGTGGCCAATAGCTAAGAGTACATTGGTTATGCCATCTCTTTTTCCATTAATTCTCTTGGATCGGTTACCTTACCCGTAACAGCTGCCGCAGCCGCCACTAAAGGACTTGCTAATAGCGTTCTTGATCCTGGGCCTTGTCTACCTTCAAAGTTTCGGTTAGATGTACTCACGGCCAATTTACCCGGTGGTACTTTATCATCGTTCATGGCCAAACATGCAGAACAGCCTGGTTCGCGTAGTTCAAAACCTGCTTCGGTAAGGATGTCCAAAATACCCTCTTCCTTGATGGCACTTTCCACCTTGTGCGAACCGGGTACAAGCCATGCGGTAACGTTGTCGGCCTTTCTGCGCCCTTTTACGATAGAGGCAAATGCCCTGAAATCTTCAATTCTACCATTGGTACAACTTCCAAGAAATACGAAATCTATCGGTTTTCCGATCATGGTGTCGCCTTCATCGAATTTCATATATTCTAAAGACTTTTTATAGGTAGTGGCACCTCCTTGCACCGCATCGGCATTGGGTATATCATTAGAAATTCCCATGCCCATACCTGGATTGGTTCCATAGGTAATCATAGGCTCGATTAAGGAACCATCGAAAGTAAGTTCTTTATCAAAAATCGCATCTGGATCGGTGTAAAGGGTTTGCCAGTAGTCCATAGCTTTATCCCACGCTTCTCCTTTTGGTGTAAATTCCCGTCCCTTTACGTAATGGAAGGTCTTTTCGTCCGGAGCAATCATGCCACCACGGGCACCCATTTCTATACTCAGGTTACAAACCGTCATACGGCCTTCCATGGTCATATCCGTAAATACATCACCAGCATATTCTACGAAGTAGCCCGTTGCGCCAGAAGTGGTCAATTGCGAAATGATGAACAGTGCAACATCCTTGGGCGTTACACCGTATTGTAGTTCTCCAGTAATATTGATGCGCATGCGCTTAGGCTTTGGCTGCATAATGCACTGCGTTGCTAGAACCATTTCAACCTCGGAAGTTCCGATACCAAAAGCGATAGCGCCAAAAGCACCGTGTGTAGAGGTATGTGAATCCCCACAAACAATGGTGGCACCTGGTTGCGTTATTCCATATTCCGGACCCACAACGTGAACAATACCATTCTTTTGATGGCCAAGGCCCCAGTAAGAAATACCATATTCATTGGCGTTTTCTTCCAACATTTTTAACTGGTTTGCAGACAAAGGGTCGGCCACCGGGAGATGTTGGTTAATGGTTGGGGTATTATGATCTGCGGTGGCAAATGTTTTTTCGGGATGCATTACCCCGATATTCCTGTTTTTTAATCCTAAAAAGGCCACCGGACTCGTTACCTCGTGCACCATGTGCCTGTCTATAAATAGTACATCCGGGCCATCTGTAATTTTATGTACGACATGAGAGTCCCACACTTTGTCAAATAAGGTCTTTGATACGCTCATAGTATTCTTAATATAAGAGACAAATCTATTAAAACAAGGGGTTTTTTGGAAATTAACTGAAATTGAAATTACGATGTTCAAAAGCTAATGACGACTTTTAAATCAACTTATATAGTTCCAAATATTCTTGTATTTCACTAATAGGGCGTAGCTGTGCCTAATGATCAAATTTTCTGGTTTCTCTAGGGATGGGTCGGCCTTTAGAAGTTTTAGGGCGTAATAGCGAGCGGATTTAAGTATCTCGTTATCCTTTACGATATCCGCAATTTTTAAGTTAAGAATACCGCTTTGTTGCGTACCCATAATATCACCCGGGCCACGCAGTTTTAGGTCTACTTCGGCAATCTCAAATCCGTCATTAGTCCGGACCATAGTTTCCAACCTCGTTTTTGCTTCTGAAGAAAGTTTGTGGCTCGTCATTAAAATACAAAAACTTTGGTCCGCTCCACGTCCAACCCGTCCCCGAAGTTGGTGTAATTGTGACAATCCAAAGCGTTCCGCACTTTCAATAATCATAACGGAGGCATTGGGTACGTTAACACCCACTTCTATCACTGTGGTCGCAACCATGATTTGGGTTTCACCATTGACAAAACGCTGCATTTCATAGTCCTTATCTACGGGTTTCATTTGTCCATGTACAATGGATATCTGAAATTCCGGCATCGGAAAATCCCGCACAATACTTTCGTATCCATCCATCAAATCCTTATAATCCAAGGCTTCTGATTCTTGTATGAGTGGATATACTATGTAAACCTGTCTTCCTTTCTTAATTTCGTCTCGGATAAACCGAAATACTTTTAAGCGATTGGAATCATACCTATGTACGGTCTTTATCGGTTTTCTGCCAGGTGGGAGTTCATCAATAACTGAAATATCCAAATCACCATATAAACTCATCGCTAGCGTCCTAGGAATAGGCGTTGCCGTCATTACTAGGATATGTGGTGGTATAGCCCCTCCAACCTCCCCTGAGGGGAGGCTTTTTAATATTCTTTCAATTGTATGCAATACAATATCAATGGCATCGATTACCTCTTCATTTTTAAACCGTATTACTTTATAACCAAAATCATTGAGAATTTGAGTTCTCATAGTATCGGCTTCTTTTAGAGAGGGGTTGTCGTGATATCCTCCATCAACTTCAACAATCAACTTTTTAGAAATACATACAAAATCAACGATAAATTTATCTATAAGATGCTGCCTCTGAAATTGACCATATGTTTGTTCTGTCCTCACACTCTGCCAAAGTAGCTGCGCTGCCTCCGAGGTTCGTTTTTTGTTTTCTTGTTGTAATTCTTTTAGTAGCCCATAGGTAGATGGTCTTGCTGTTTGGTATTTGTAATGAATTTCTTTTACTCTCCCTTTGGGAGGGGTTAGGGGTGGGCTACCTTTATGCCAAAGTTTAGATCGCTGTGCCACACCAAAACGATGTTGCTCATCAATTATGGCCAAACCTAAATTTTTAAATTTCACCTTATCTTCCAATAACGCGTGCGTACCAATGAGTATCTGAAGTTCCCCATTTTCCAATTGTTCATGTATGGGTTTCCGAGCGGACTTTTTTACGGAGCCCGTTAACAGTTCGCAGGTTATCCCCGTATCTTTTAGCAATGCCGAAATGCCGGTATAATGTTGATTGGCTAAAATTTCTGTTGGAGCCATTAAACAAGCTTGGAATCCATTATCTATAGCCAACAACATGGTCAATACGGCAACGATAGTTTTTCCGGAACCCACGTCTCCTTGTAATAATCGGTTCATCTGGGCATTGCTCCCTAAATCCGCCCGGATTTCCTTGACGACCCTTTTTTGCGCATTGGTTAATTCAAAAGGTAACTGATTTGCATAAAAATCATTGAACAGTTCTCCTACTTGGTCAAAATTATATCCTTTTATTCGCTGTTTGTGCAGCATGTTCTTAGCAATAAGCTGCATCTGCAGATAGAACAATTCTTCAAATTTCAAACGGAACTGGGCTTTTGCCAGTAGTTCCTGACTCCTAGGAAAATGAATATTGAATAGTGCTTCACTCTTGGATATCAATTTTAGTTCCTGTAAAAGTCCATCGGAGAGTGTTTCGGAAAACTTGCCCTTGGTCTCCAAGAAAAGTTGTTGCATTAATTTACTGATGACTCTATTGGTGACACCTTTGTTGCTTAGCTTTTCGGTAGATGGATACACGGGCTGCATATGCACTTTTAGTCCCTGTTGGTGTTCCTTGAGTAGTTCTAGCTCTGGGTGAGGCATAGAGAAGACCCCGTTGAACCAGTTACATTTTCCGAAAATTACGTAGGGTGTATTGAGTTTTAAATTCTCTCGAATCCATTTTTGACCCCGAAACCAAACCAATTCCATTTCACCAGTGTCATCTTGAAATTTGGCTACAAGACGCGTTCCTTTCTTTTGCTCAACCGTCTTCAGATGAACTATTTTGCCAATAATCTGAACATCTGCATTACTTTTCTGTAGCTGGTTTATTTTATAGTATTGCGTCTTGTCTATGTATCTGTTGGGAAAAAGATTAAGTAAGTCTTGATACACATGAACACCCAACTCGGATTGAAGGCTTTCCGCCCGGTTAGGGCCAACGCCTTTTAGATAAGCAACTGGTGTTTGAAGAAAACCGGCATTCATTACACGAATTTAGGGATAAGACCATTAACCCCCAAAAGGTATGGTCAAAAGCGATGTTGTACCAACGTAATCTTTAATTAAGGGCATATCAAAGCGACTATTGGTCTAAAGTGTTAAATTTGGTGTGTATTTTACCGGTACTACAAAATGAGACAGTGCTTACTTATAATTTTTGTTTTTTTCTTTTGTGCGATAACGGCCCAGCATCAGGATAAGGTCGATTTTATTCGTGCAGATGTTAGTATTGAATTGATTCCGCAGGAAAAAAGACTAAAAGGCCTTGTAAGCTACCAGTTAAAAATACTTGCAGACGTAGATTCTATATTCCTGGATGCTAAGAACATGCATTTCTCTAAAACACTTCTTAGTGGGAATCCAATTAGGTCGGAAAATACACAACAAATCATCAAAGTGCACCATCAATTTAAGGAAGGAGAACAGTACGAATTGCTTTTACAATATGATTGCACACCAAAACAGACCGTTTATTTCCTTGGTTGGGATGATGACGTTGAAGGCAATGAGCAGCTATGGACCCAAGGCCAAGGCAAATATACCAGCCATTGGTTGCCCAGTTTTGACGATATGGAGGAGAAGGTGGAGTTCGACTTGAGTATTAAATCAAATCTTAATAAGCCTATTACAATTGCTAACGGCAGAATCAAGGAGGTTAAAAGTAATCATAACGGAAGCACCATCACGTCTTTCGATATGAAAGAACCCATGAGTAGTTATCTTTTGGCTTTTGTGATTGGTGACTATAAAAAACAAGAGCTGTTTTCCGCTTCAGGGATTCCTATTGAAAATTACTACTACCCAAAGGATAGTCTTAAGGCGGAACCTACCTATCGTTATACCAAGGAAATCTTTGATTTTTTGGAAAAAGAAATTGGTTTTCCCTATCCATGGCAAAATTATAAACAGGTTCCCGTTCGTGATTTTTTATACTCCGGAATGGAAAATACCACGACCACTATTTTTTCGGATACCTATGTCATCGATTCTATTGCTTTTGTAGACAAGAACTACGTAAACGTTAACGCACACGAGCTGGCTCATCAATGGTTTGGGAACTTGGTGACCGAAAAAGATGGTAATCATCATTGGCTGCATGAAGGTTTTGCAACCTACTACGCGTATTTGGCGGAGAAAGAACTCTTTGGGAATAACCATTATTATTGGAAATTATACGATACCGCTGTGCGACTAAAAAGCGTATCGGATAAGGGAGAAGGGGAGGCCTTGACCGATCCAAAAGCCAGTAGTCTTACATTTTATGAAAAGGGGGCTTGGGCATTGGTGATGCTTAAGGACCTAGTGGGAGAGGAGAATTTTAGAAATGGAGTTAAACAATATCTAGTCAAACACCAATATAAAAGTGTTACCATAACCGATTTTCTGAACGAAATAGAACAAGCAAGCGGCTTTGACTTGTCAACTTTTAAGTCAGATTGGCTAGAGCGTACGGAGCTTCCTTTTGATAAAATGAAATCCTTCCTAAGAAATACTTCATCTTCCGTTAGTCCCGTCTTTGCGATGGAAGATGAATTTCAACGCATTCAAAGTGATGATTTGGATTATGAGCGGTATTGGAACAAAAGTGAATCGGTTCACTTTAAGAAATACCTCATAAAAGAATACCATCGAATTTTACCTAAAGAATTAATTTTTAGGGCTTTTGAGACCGATACCGTGCCAGTTAGACAAACTTTAGCAGAGGTTTTATATCGCATTTCTGGTGCTCGTGCATCTTCAGAAAGTTTAAAGTCCCGCTATGAAACGCTTCTAGAAGATGATAGCTATCTGACCATTGAAACGGCACTAATTAACTTATGGTCTAATTTTCCGGAATATAGAAGTGTTTATCTAAATCGCACAAAAGACATTGTTGGCCTGCCCAATAAAAATGTACGCTTGCTATGGTTAACGCTTGCCTTGGTTACTCCCGAGTATGGCGGTGTGGAGAAAACTAGATGGTTGAATGAGTTGGTGAAGTATACTTTTTCTACTTACAATCCGGAGGTAAGACAGTTGGCTTTTCAGTATTTAATGAATATCAATGCAATGAATGCTAGTGTTTACCGACAACTCATAAAAGCGACCAATCACCATTCGTGGCAATTTCGGAACTTTGCAAGACGTCTTTTGGATGAAAAACTGGAAGATGACACTAGTAAAATGGAAATTCTAAATGCAGCTAGAGAACTAAAGCGTGATGATTTACGTTATCTAAAGACCAAGTTAAATTTACCATGAGAGCATTAGTCATTTCAGGAGGCGGAAGCAAAGGAGCCTTTGCCGGCGGAGTGGCCCAGTTTCTAATACAGGAATCGGGCAAAAAGTACGACCTTTTCGTAGGAACCTCTACAGGTAGCTTGCTTATTTCGCATTTGGCTTTGGGTAAGGTTGATAAAATCAAGGAAATCTACTCCAACGTAAACCAAAAGACCATATTCAATAACTGTCCGTTCGTAGTTCGTAAAAAATACGGCATCAATGAAATATCCATAAATCATTGGAACGTGCTTAAGAATCTTATCCGAGGAAAGAAAACCTTTGGAGAAAGTGAGAATCTTAGAGACCTTATTAGGAACAGTCTTACGGTGGCCGAGTTTAAGGAACTTCAAGAAAGTAATAAGGATGTTGTGGTTACGGTCTCCAATTTGTCTTTGAACCAAGTAGAATATAAGTCTATAGACGAGTGTACTTATGATGAATTCTGCGACTGGATTTGGATTTCATCTAACTATACCCCATTCATGAGTTTGGTTCGTAAGAATGGATGTGAGTATGCGGATGGCGGCCTAGGTAGTATCGTGCCTATAGAAGAGGCTATAAAAAGAGGCGCCACAGAGGTGGATGTTGTGGTATTACATACCGAAGTGAATTATATGAACCGTATGCCTTCAAGGAACCCGTTTGAACTTTTAACCACCATGTTAAGTTTTATTCTGGACCGTATTGAAAATCAGAACATACGTATAGGAAAATTAGTGGCCAACCAACATAATGCTATTATTAACCTGTATTATACGCCGACCATATTAACCACGAATTCCCTCATATTCGATAAGGATAAAATGACATTGTGGTGGAAAAGGGGGTATCTGTACGCTAAGAATAAAAACGAGGAAACCAATCCAATTGAGCCTAATGAGAATGAATAAGGCCCCCTTAACCCCCAAAGGGGGGAAATTAATCCCAATTCAAATTTGAAAAATTTCAGTAGTTTGCCGTTCCCTTCTGCTACGCTAAGTTAACGACCGCTGAGCTCAGGGCAATACAGGTTTATCGGTTGAAATGTTCGGTGACGATGATTATTCAGAAGCCAATACCCAAAGACTAAAAATAATTGAACTTGAAACTTGTATTTTTCTTACCAAAGCTCGCCCAATTCCTTTTTAACAAAAGCCAGTGCGGTAGCGGACGGGGAAGCCTTTTCCATGGTTTCCGTTAAAATATCCTCTCTGAGTTTATCCGCTGTTTCCGTTTCGCTCATCGCGGCCTTACGTATCATTTGTACGGTAGCATTTTTTGCGGCCTTAATGACATTCCAACACTCGTCGGTCATGTAGATTTGTTGGGACAGGTTATGGTCAAACTCCGTTTCAATACTTTTTATCAATAAATTTTCATATGCAGCTTTGTCCTTTGTTATTGGAGCCACACGAACTACTAAACTTGGTAATGCCATACGTTCTAAGAACAAGGCCATGCGCTCATACGCTTGTAGTCTAATAGGCAAAGTGTCTTTTTGAGAATCTTTATGCAATAGAAAACGCCTTCTCCCTTCTTCGTTATTGGTGTGCATTCTAAAGAAGTAAAAAGCAATAGCTCCCGTAACCACGGATGGCAATAAATAAGCGAAAAGTTGAAAAATTTGGTCAGATGTCATTATTAAAATTTACTGAATTAGTAGTTGATTTATGACTTTAGAACGACCAATTTCATCAATTATTATAATACCTAATCGATGAAATGCATATTTTTTCTACATTAAAATCATACAGAATTTTGTTTCTTAGTTCCATGTAATCTTTATCTTTCAGTTACAGAATTGTTTTTTGGACATAAATTAAAGTTAAGAATGAATTAAATGCCGACAAAATCCAATTGTATAGCACGGGAGTATGTCTACGTTAGTAATACAAGTGGTGGTTCTAGAAGTAGAACATCTTTGAATTATGCAACACACGATAATGGTAATACTACTTACTCTAGTAAAAAACCAGAAAATACTAGAAGTAGACCTAAGTTGTTATTAGTTGATAAATCTGTTAAGAAATCACCTTGTTTGGGACAAATATTTCTTCAATTGGGTAGGGTTGGTTACTACAACGACCCTATAAAACCTGAAATATATCTTCCTTCTCTTAGGTTAACTATGAATTTTTCTGCTGCGGTTCAGCAATTATTTAATGAATCGACCAAATATCATAATATAGTAGGAGTTGGAGAGTTATCGGGAGTAACGGCGAGTACCTTAAGGAAATATGATAGAGCTGCTAAAGGCTACAAACTAACAACTACGTTATCAAAGAGTTATCTGAATAATGCCACTAAACTTTCTGTTGCGAGAACCTTAATACATGAATCCGTGCATGCCTATCTAGGTTATAAAATGACTAGTAATGCCGAATTCAGCGTATTATTAAATCAATACGCTCAGAAAAATGGTTATAAAGAGAATCGAATACATCATGAGTTTATGAAACAGTTTGTCACAGGAATGGCTCACTCATTATATCAATGGGACAAAAAATATGGGTCTTAAAAAGATTTAGGATGGGATTACTATTATTCTATGGCTTTTGGAGGTCTGTTTTATGTGAAAAAAGAAAATAATACTGAGGTTTTGGAGCCCGTTGATGCCTTTAAAGATTTAGTTCCAAATGAAAGTGAAAGGAATAAGACAATTAGAATAATAGAAAATGAACAAAATGGTACAAGCGATGCGAAAGGTGAAAAATGTTAAAACTTTACTGTATATACTACCTCTATTTACAATGATTGCATGTAAAGCTCAACGAGAGAATTTTTCAATAGAAAAAAAATCTATGGATTTGGGTTATAGTTTACTTAATGCAGTGTATGGTAAGAACGAATCTATTGGTTTTCTATTTTCTTATACAAAGGGTAAGGATGAGTATCCTTACGATACTATTTTAATTGATGGCTTAAGTAATTTTATTAACTATGCGACAGATCTAAAACTTTTTAAATGTAACATTGATAGTTTATTTACTATGCAGGAGCAAAAAGAAATTGATTTAAGTTTCCTCTCTAGTCAATCTCAAATTCTAGATAGTTCAAAATTTGATAATGAAGCTATCTTGGGTTTGGATAAAGTTACTATTAAGACTGATGAAAATGTTAGAATAATTCAAGGTGCCCATACCTTCATTACTTTCCCTTTGATTTATAGAAAAAAAAATATCGTTTATGGTATTTTTTGCGAAGAAAATTTAGATGGAGGATTGCTTTATATTTTCAAAAAAGAAGATGATTACTGGATTAAAATCTGTGAAACAACGCTTTATTTTACCTGAAATAGGTTGATGATTATGGTACACATCTAATTCTAGATAGCGAATAAAAATATGTGCGAGAAGTATAATTTATGTTAAAATCTTCAAAAAGGTGTTCTTGATTTTTTGTAAATCAAAAAGTATAAGATGCGATTAAAAGTCATTAAAATCATTGGCGTTTCATTAGGGTTGTTACTCTTAAACTCCTGCTATTCAAGTAGATTAGCAAACGTTCAAGAGGAACAGGTTTATCAAGTTATAAATAGTACGTTTTTAGTACATCAAACAGATACCGCCAACATTCATTATAAATCGTATGTGGATAAACAATTTAATCACAACTTTATAAAAAAAGAGTTAGAAAATCTTTTAGTGTCTTACCCAAATACGACAGAAATACACAGGAATAATTTCAACACTGCTAAATCTATCGAGGATAATGAAGAGTTGCCTTACAAGAGAAAAGAATATCTTTTGGATAGTATTTGTCAAAATTCCGAAGTTTTTGTAACTGATTTTTTAAATGATAGCGATTTTATAGAAATGTCAAAGATGGCTGACAAGAAAATAAAATGGAATAATGAACTCCTAGCTAATAATATTAGGCTGTATAAAGATAAAAATCTAGCACAGATTTCGGTACCTGTTTTTAGTGTAGATAAGGCTCTTTGTGTCTATTTTATCCGCACCTCATTTCTTATGAAAATTTATTTTTGTAAAAAAGATAGTATGCGAAATTGGCATCTTCATGCAAATACTTGGATTTCATTTTCTTAAGTCATTTATCGTTCTAGTGTAAAAATTCATTTTATTAAAATCAAAGTTATATGGTAGTCCTAAAGAAAAAATGGTTTTTCGTTATTCTTGTTTTCCTAGCTTGTAAATCTCAGTCAAAACCATTTCCTGATAATAACTCAAATTCCGAAATTGCCTATGACCTATTAAACATGGTTTATGGCCAAAATATGGAGGGCGTACAAGGAAGCCTTTATTACAAAACAAATAATCCTTATGACGTCTCCAGTGACTATTATAGTGATGTCCTGAAGGATGGTTTAGACCAATATATCAACCATCAAAATGAAGAAGAGATAGTTAAATGTCCCGTAGATAGTTTGTTTACCGCAATGGATAAAAAGCGCTTAGACAAAAAAATGATGAATTTAAAAGTGGTAGAATTAGATGCCTCTAAATTTGATAATCCTAAAGCTTTAAACTATGAGATTGGTACATATGCCGATTATCATAATGTAGGTAGGGTGAAGAAAGCGGTACACTTTATTAGCTTTCCAGTCATTATGAATACAGGTAATGGAACTTATGGCGTTTTTATAGACCAAACTCCCTTAGGAGGCTATATTTATATTTATCGTAAAATTGGAGCTAAGTGGAAGAAGTTATGTAGTTCAACGCTATATCTTGTTTAGAATTGGGTCATTTAAAAGCGTTTGTACAACAGTTTGTTGTTATCAAAAAGTGTACGATGCGATTGAATTTAAGAAGAACTATAGTCCTATCAATATTGAGCTTGAATTTAAATTCTTGTCTTTCGAGCAAATTAGTGAAACCTCAGGAAAATGAAATGTATAAGGTTATTAATTCCACCTTAGTTCTTAATCCGAGTAATCCCATGAAAATTTATGAAAGATCATACATAGGCAAGCAATATAATGCTAATTTTATAAGGGAAGAAGTATATCATCTTTTTGTATCATACGCCTATAGCACTGAAATATACCAAACTAATGCTAAGAGCTCGAAAGCCATTCGTATCTCCGTTCCTGTTTTTAACCAAGACCACACGATTTCCGCTTACTTTTTGGGAAGTCCGAACGGTTTAGAATTGATTTTCTGTAAAAAGGATGAAGCCGGTGAATGGTATCGTTATGCAGAATCCTTAGTTTGGATTTCTTGAATTAGTACTTAACTTGAAAAGTACTGATATTAATATCTCACAGTAATGATAGGACAATATATCTTATAGAAAAATCAAATAAAATATGAGTAATTAATTCAGAATAACCAGCGCAATTCTGGCTCTAATTAATTCTTCATATCGGCTTTAGCTCCTTCGTAAAAAGCCTTGTAGTCTGGATGTATTTTAATCTGTATGGATTCTTTAAATCCACCATCTCCACTTTTTACATTTAAGCGGGTACCGCTTACCGAATTTTCTTTTATCAAAACCCCTGCAATGGTATTGGCCTGATTCATAGCAATGTCAAACTCCCCAGTTATCGTCATGCCCGTAATGGTTACGGCTGCTTTTGGACTGGCATTGATAAGCTTTGCTACGTTCGTTAACCACTCTTTGGAAGTATCCAAAAGATTGGTGCCCAAACCATCCGCGAAGAAAAAGTCCAGTTTTTCTGAGATAATGACCACACCATCATTCACTTGTACTTTGGCATTCTCACCTAATGTCTTTTTAGCATTGGTCAGCACTACCAAAGCGGTAGAGTCGGCACTAGCGAAACCATCAACAAGCCCCTTTAACTGGGCTTCCTTACGTTCTAATGTCGCTAGGGTCTTATTTATGTTTTCAGAATTTTGACTAGAGAGCGCAGCAAAACTGTTCAGGTTCTTTAAAAGTGTGGCATTGGCCGCTTGTAGTTCCGTTACTTGATTTTGGAGTTCATCAGCCTTTAATACACTTATTTTTTCGCCTTGTATTGCTTTGGAAACAATCCTGTTCACTGAATCCAAGCGATACTTTAAATCTTGATTTTGCGCTATCAATTCACTCTTTTTCTGAGCCTGTATATTTGAAACAAATAAAAAGATACCTATGGAAAGGAGTAAAATTCTCTTCATAATGATACGATTTGATTAAGAATAGGACTAGATTTTATTTGCCGCCAAGATACGAACAGTCTTTTAATTCTTCCACACCTTTGAAGTCAACTTTAACTTTATTGTAGCCGTAAGTAGAGGCTAGGCTACGGTTAAGGTCGTTGTCATCAACATTTACCTGAATATCGTCCATGGTAAACTGACACGGGTGTTCATAGCCCGCTGTGTGGGTAATTTCTAGAAACTCTTTTCGGAACGATTTGAAATATTGCGCTAGTCTGTCCGACTTTAGAGGCACGTTAACACCTTTTTGCAACCACTTGTTCTGTGTGGCAATACCGGCAGGGCATCTATTGGTATGGCAAACCTGTGCTTGAATGCAACCAATACTCATCATGGCCTCTCGTGCAACATTAATACAGTCTACTCCCATGGCAAAGGCCATGGCCGCTTTTGCAGGAAAGCCCAACTTACCGCTCCCTACGAAGACGATACGGTCCGTTAGTTGTCTATCTAGAAAGACACGATACAAACTAGAAAAACCATAGACCCAAGGCAGGGAAACGTGATCCGCAAAGGAAGGTGGGGCTGCACCGGTTCCCCCTTCACCACCATCTACGGTGATGAAATCAGGACCTTTGCCTGTTTTTAACATCAAATCCGCCAATTCTTCCCATTGGTCCAGCTTACCTATGGCTCCTTTAATGCCGACCGGGAGTCCCGTTTCTTGGGCAATATCCTCGATGAAGGCCATAAGTTCAGGAACGTTGGAAAATGCTTTGTGCGTGGCAGGAGAAAGAACGTCTTTACCCACTTCAACCCCACGTATTTCGGCAAGTTCCTCTGTTATTTTTGCACCTGGGAGTACGCCTCCCTTTCCAGGTTTGGCCCCTTGCGACAGTTTTATCTCTATTGCTTTGATACAAGGATTGTCCGCCACCAATTTTTTCATTTTTTCCATGGAGAAATTACCATCTTCGGTACGTACACCGAAGTAACCTGTGCCGAAATGAAAAACTACGTCACCCCCCTGTTTATGATAGGGAGACAATCCGCCTTCTCCCGTATTATGATATGCACCAGCTTTAAATACCCCCTTATTCATTGCTTCTACCGCTGCTGCGGATAAGGAGCCAAAACTCATGGCAGAAACGTTGATAATACTCGCAGGTCTGTACGGGCGTTTTCTTTTATTATACGCGCCCATGACCTTGGCACAGGGCATAAACGATTTGTCTTCTAGATTAGGATGTCCCACAGGTGCTTGATAGGCCATCATTCTATTTTTTATAAAAACATGTTGATGCGCGTACAAATCCCTATCAGAGCCAAATCCTTCGTAATTGTTCTCTTGTTTGGCAGAGGCATAGATCCATCCTCTTTCTATT
Source organism: Maribacter sp. 4U21 (assembly GCF_002742365.1). Classification (NCBI taxonomy): domain Bacteria; kingdom Pseudomonadati; phylum Bacteroidota; class Flavobacteriia; order Flavobacteriales; family Flavobacteriaceae; genus Maribacter; species Maribacter sp. 4U21. The sequence goes on along the minus strand of NZ_MDGN01000072.1, from coordinate 65,675 downwards.
CGATTAAAGGGTAGTTCCTCCCTGTTGTTCGCAACAAAATATTGTCGCATTTCCGGGCCAATACTTTCTAACCAGTAGCGCAAATGACCCACCACGGGAAAGTTGTGTTTTATGGTGTGCCGTTTTTGGATAAAAACATCCCAAATAGCCACCAATAAGATAAACAAAACAATCCACGCCCACCAAGGGAAACTAGTTAATAGAGCTGCAATTTCTGACATCTATATTATCCTTTCGGTTTGGTATCCAACCGTGGTGTTTTATCACTGTTCAAATAGTCTAGGCTCATTTCTGTCAAGGTTCTTACGCCTAATAATAAATCACTGTCATCAATCTTAAAATCCGGTGTGTGATGTGGAAACGATTCTGTATTTCCGGGAGTCATTCCCCCTAAAAAAAAGAAGAAACCTGGAGCCTCTCTTTGGAAATAAGAAAAGTCTTCCGCTCCCGTAATCGCTTTTTGGGTTTGGATGTTGGCCTCACCTGCAACGCGTCTCATCGTCGGTAACATCTGTTCTACCAGTTGCGGGTTATTGTAGGTAATATCCGTAGCATCCTTGATTTCGCAGGTAGCCTCACCACCATAGGCTTTGGCTATGGTACTTACCATTTCTACCATACGTTTGTTCAGTTTATCTTTCATATCATAATCCAGTGTGCGAATGGTCCCGATCATTTCCGCACTTTCCGGTATAATATTAAAACGTACCCCACTCTTAATCTTACCTACCGTAATTACAGCGGCCTCATTCGTAAGGTTAGTTTCTCTGCTGATAATGGTCTGCAGTCCATCAATAATCTTGGCACTTATTAAAATGGGGTCAACACCGCTCCATGGTTGTGAACCGTGACTTTGTTTTCCTTTTACTTTGATCGTAAAGCTTTGAGCGGCGGCCATGGTACCTCCAGATTTATATCTAATAGTGCCTACCGGGGTCTGGGAGTTAATGTGTAAACCAAAAATAGCATCAACCTTTGGATTCTGCATAACACCTTCTTTTACCATGAGTAAAGCACCACCTTCTTCACCAGGTGGCGGACCTTCCTCAGCGGGTTGAAATATAAACTTAACGGTGCCTTTGATTTTATCCTTGTTTTTGGACATAACTTCTGCAACACCCATAAGAATAGCGGTATGCGTATCATGACCACAAGCATGCATTACTCCAACATCCTCGCCCATAAAGGTAGAGGTAACGGTAGATTTGTAAGGCAAATCATTACGCTCGGTCACGGGTAGCGCATCAATATCGGCACGTAAGGCTACAACTTTACCGGGCATATCACCTTTTAGTAGTCCTACAACACCGGTATGGGCAACACCTGTTTGCACTTCAATACCCAATGATTTCAGATGTTTGGCAATTTTCTCCGCCGTTTTAAATTCGCGATTTCCCAACTCTGGATTTTGGTGGATATCTCTTCTCCAATCAATAACCTTACTTTCTATAGCCTCATAATCCTTACTTAAATTGGGTCCTTGTGCTTGCAAGGAAAAGGCAAATAGCAATAAAGCCAATACTCCTAATTTTCTCATAGTGTATGTTTAAAATTTAATCAATCTATAATTCTCGTTCTGTAAGTGTATTAATGCCGTCATGGCAGATAAGGAGAGCTGCACACCAGCAATCAATTCTTCCTTTGGAAAATCCCTAGAAACAGAAGATTGTCCACAGAAAATAACTTCTGCGCCAGCGCCCATTAATTCTTGTAGCATCTTTTCATTTGGGTTTTCAACATTATATTTACGATTGTAGGCCTCAGAGGTAATGACATCTTTCGATGCTTTATTATGAACTACCAACGCTACTTTAAGCTGATTTAGAGGAATACCGCTCTGTGCGTGCATATTTAAAAAACGAGCTGCGGTTTCCAAACTTGCATTTCTTTGTGAAACATCCTCGGGCGAGTTCATGATGTCAAACACGGCTTTGTAGGTCTTTGTGGTATCTACTTTAAAATCCGTGTTTTCTATACGCCATACTTTTCCAAATTCTTCTATTACCGGACCACTTTGTTTTGCTTGAGCCAAACAATTCGTAACAATTCCGATAGTGAAAAGGTAAAAAAAAGAGGGTATTAATAGTCTTCGACGCATTTTCTAGATAATAAGATGCTAAATATATTCAAATTGAAAGGAATTACCAGTTATTGTTCATAATTCTGAAAAATAGCGCTTCCGCCATCCCGTTATAATGGCTAAATTCACGTTCCTAAACTAAGAGTGAATTGAGTACGTTTATAGATGAATTAAATGAAGCCCAGAAGGCACCTGTTTTACATAAAGATGGTCCCTTAATGGTTATTGCCGGGGCAGGTTCTGGCAAAACAAGGGTGCTTACCTATAGAATAGCCCATTTGATGGCGCAGGGGGTAGATTCCTTTAATATTTTGGCCTTGACCTTTACGAACAAGGCCGCGCGCGAAATGAAAAAACGTATCGCGGACATTGTGGGTACATCTGAAGCTAAAAACCTTTGGATGGGTACCTTTCACTCGGTTTTTGCCAAGTTACTACGCTTTGATGGTCACAAACTGGGCTACCCAAGTAATTTTACGATTTACGATACACAAGATTCGCAAAGGCTCATTGCTTCTATTATTAAAGAAATGGGTCTTGATAAGGACATTTATAAATACAAGCAGATTCAAAACAGGATATCGTCCTTTAAGAACAGCCTTATCACGGTGAAGGCTTATTTTAATAATCCTGAACTCATGGAGGCAGATGCGATGTCCAAAAGACCAAGGGTAGGGGATATTTACCAAAATTATGTAGACCGGTGCTTTAAGGCCGGTGCCATGGATTTTGATGATTTATTACTCAGGACTAATGAATTGCTGACCCGCTTCCCCGATGTTCTCATGAAGTATCAAGACCGGTTCCGGTATATTCTGGTAGATGAGTACCAGGATACGAATCACTCCCAGTATCTAATCGTAAAGGCTTTGGCCGATCGTTTTCAAAATATCTGTGTGGTAGGGGACGATGCGCAAAGTATCTATTCGTTCAGAGGGGCGAACATTAGTAATATTTTAAATTTTCAGCGCGATTATGAAAACGTAGGCATGTACCGTTTGGAGCAGAATTATCGCTCTACCAAAAACATTGTAAATGCCGCAAACTCCATAATTGCCAAGAATAAGAATCAATTAGAAAAAGTGGTATGGACCGCGAATGACGAGGGTGCCGCCATTAAAATACATCGCAGTATAACCGATGCCGAAGAAGGTAGGTTCGTTGCAGGCTCCATTTGGGATAACAAGATGCAAAATCAGCTGACCAATGGTGAATTTGCCGTTCTGTACCGGACCAATTCCCAGTCTAGGGCTATTGAGGATGGCTTGCGAAAACGGGACATTCCCTACAGAATATATGGCGGACTCTCTTTTTATCAACGGAAAGAAATAAAGGACGTACTATCTTATTTACGATTGGTTATAAACCCTAAGGATGAAGAAGCGCTAAAACGTATCATTAATTTCCCGACAAGGGGTATTGGGCAAACCACCATCGATAAGCTCGTAGTAGCAGCAAATCATTATGACCGTTCTATTTTTGAGGTCATGGAGAATATTGCCAAAATAGACCTTAAGATAAATGCGGGTACCAAAAGAAAATTAGAGGATTTCGTTACCATGATCAAAAGTTTTCAGATTATGAACGAAGGAGCGGATGCGTTTACCTTGGCGGAACATATCTCTAAAAAAACGGGTATACTTCTAGAATTTAAAAAGGATGGGACTCCGGAAGGTATCGCCAAAATGGAGAATATTGAAGAATTACTGAACGGTATAAAAGATTTTGTCGAGGGACAAAAGGAACTGGCAGATGCTACCGGTGACTTAAGTGAGTTTCTGGAGGATGTAGCCTTGGCGACCGATTTAGATAACGATACGGGAGATGATGACCGCGTGGCATTAATGACCATTCATTTGGCTAAGGGTCTTGAGTTCCCCTACGTGTATATCGTAGGCATGGAAGAGGATTTGTTTCCTTCCGCTATGAGCATGAACACACGGAGCGAATTGGAAGAGGAGCGTCGGCTTTTTTACGTGGCCTTGACCAGAGCGGAGAAGCAAGCTTATTTGACCTATACGCAGAATAGGTATCGCTGGGGAAAATTAATCGATGCCGAACCAAGTCGGTTTTTAGAGGAGATTGATGAGCAATACGTAGAGAACTTAACTCCTGTAGATGGAGGATACCGTTATAAATCACTGATAGATGCCGATATCTTCGGTGAAGTAGACAAGTCAAAATTAAGACAGGTAAAGCCAAAAGCCGGTACACCACCCCTTGTAGGTCAGCCCAATTTAAACCAGTTAAAGAAATTACGTAAGATAAAACCAGAACTTTCTAGACCCGTAGGCAATACTAATGCGATAGACCCAAATTTGACCGTGGGATCCTTGGTGAACCATACACGTTTTGGTCGGGGTAAGGTATTGAAGATTGAGGGTGCGGGAAATGATAGAAAAGCTGAAATACAGTTTGATAAAGGGGATATTAAAAAACTGCTATTGCGGTTTGCTAAGTTAGAGTTGCTTTAAAGGCTAGGTTCAGGAATTTCCTTTTTGGTCATTTGAAAGTAAATGAACTTGGGGCAAGCCCAAGAGACATTAGAGGGAAAGCCGTCATTGAATTTGACACGAGTTACGGAGCATAATAAATCTTGTCTATCGAGTTAAGGAAAAAGGATTTATCTTTTAAGAATACGTGAACTATGGCAGAGTTTATAAAAATTTATGAAGACAATCCAAATCCAAAGGAAATTAATAGGGTAGTAAATGTACTACGCAAAGAGGGTTTGGTCATTTATCCAACAGATACCGTTTACGGTCTGGGTTGTGATATCACTAATTCAAGAGCTTTGGAAAAATTGGCCCGTATAAAGGGCATAAAGCTTGCCAAAGCAAATTGGTCATTTCTCTGTGCGGATTTAAGCAATCTGTCTGATTACGTGCGTCAAATTGATACCGCCACCTTTAAAATATTAAAAAGAGCCTTGCCGGGTCCTTACACCTTTATATTGCCCGGGAACAACAATTTACCGAAAGATTTCAAAAAGAAAAAGACCGTTGGTATTAGAGTTCCAGATAACAGTATAGCCATTGCCTTAGTTAATGCTTTGGGCCATCCTATAGTATCTACATCTATCAGGGATGACGATGATGTGCTCGAATACACTACGGACCCAGAGCTAATTTATGAGAAATGGGAAAAAATCGTAGACGTTGTTGTCGATGGGGGCTACGGCGGCAATGTTGGCTCAACTATTATTGACCTTTCCGAAGGTTACCCAACGGTGGTACGAGAGGGTAAGGGAAGTCTTGATATTCTTTAATCCTTTAAAATATGCGTATAAAAAAAGCAGTCTTAAAAAGACCGCTTTTCATTATACTATTTAGGAATTACTTTCCTCCAATTGCTGAATCCTTCATTCCTTCTTCTATCATACTATAGAATTGGTCAATTTTTGGAAGAACAACTATTCTAGTTCTTCTGTTCTTAGATTTCTCCGTTGCAGATACCGGTACAAACTCTGCTCTACCTGCAGCCGTCATACGCTTAGGATCAACATTAAAATCGTTCTGTAAAATTCTAACAACGGCCGTTGCACGTTTTACACTCAAATCCCAGTTATCCAATAACACACCATTCTTTCTGTAAGGAACGTCATCTGTGTGACCTTCTACCATAAATTCAAAATCTGGCTTGTTGTTTACAACTTTAGCTACCTTTCCAAGTACTTCTTTTGCTCTGTTCGTTACGTTGTAACTTCCACTGCTGAATAACAATTTATCAGAGATGGAAACAAAAACAACACCTTTTTCAACGCTGATTTCAATATCTTCATCATCCAAGTTTCCTAGAACACCTTTTAAACTCTGAACTAGGGATAGGTTTACAGAATCTCTTCTTGTGATCGCATCGTTTAATTTACGAATGGTCAAATCTTTCTCTTGTAAACTCTCTAATGACTTCTCAAGGTTTTCAGCACCTTTTGTAGTTAACGTCGTCAAGTTGCCCATGTTGTTGATGAGCTCTTGGTTGTTAGACTTTAAAAATGCGTTTTGATCTTCTAAGGTTTGTAGTCTAGAAGCCGCAGTCGCTTTTTCTTCGAGGCAGTCATTTAACTTAACCGTTGCAGAATTTAATAAATCTTGAGTTTCTTTTTGTTTTGCTTCGAGGTCCGCATATTTCTTCTGTGATACACAAGAAGATAATAAAAGCGTAACTCCAAGACATCCTAAAATGATTTTTTTCATAATTGTTTAACTATATTAATGTTTTTTGTTTACTTGATTTTGCCTTAAGCGAGACCAAAATTATATATTTTGTATTTCGCTAAACCGACTTATTAGTTAATCTTTTACTAAAATGTTAAAATTAGTTATTTGATTTACGAAATAAGACCACACTATGGACTTTGTAGTATAGTATTTTAATAAAAATTTAGTCTTTTCCCTTTTTCTGTACATTCTTCTAAACTGCCTGTAAAAACTAAAATGTGCTCGAAAGATGGCTAAGAAATGTTTAAACCTAAATTGAAAAATAAACCGCACGGCTGCAATACCATCTAGCAGTAGTCGAACGTAAATAATAATAAATGCCTTATGAAGGGGCACGTTCTTGGTAATGGAGAAGAGGGAGTTCCTAAAATTGAGATAGGTCTTTTTCGGGTTCATATTGCTTAAGGTAGAACCTCCAAGATGATATACTTTAGAGGTGCCTATATAATATACCTTATGACCGTGGTTCTTGGCGCGCCAACAAAAATCTACCTCTTCTTGATGGGCAAAATAATCGGCATCAAAGCCCTTGAGTTCCGTAAACACTTCTTTTTTTACGAACATACAAGCTCCGGTTGCCCAGAAAATTTCCTTAGTATCGTCGTATTGTCCGTTATCTTTCTCTAAAGTTTGAAAGATTCTACCGCGACAAAAGGGATAACCCAACTGATCAATGAAACCACCTGCAGCACCCGCGTATTCAAAGTATTCTTTATTTAGAAGGTCCAGTATTTTCGGCTGAATAATCGCTACTTTCGGTAGTGTCTTAAAAGCATCTGGTATAGGAGACAACCACCCTTCGGTGACCTCTACGTCCGAGTTTAATAAACAGAATATATCGGCCTCAATATGTTGCAGAGCTTCATTATAGCCCTGTGCAAAGCCGCCGTTGACCTTGTTTTTAATAATAGCGATTGATGGATAGTTTTTTTCAAGGAATGCAATACTGCCATCAGTAGAAGCATTGTCGGCCACATAAATGGTTGCATCTTTCGAATATTTGACCACAGCGGGGAGAAAACGCTCCAAAAGCACTTCTCCATTCCAGTTCAATATGACTACGGCTATTTTCAAAATGTTGACAAATTAACGGCTAAATTCAGGAATCTGCTTCAAAAATTGATATTTTTCATCACTTTTACTCATTTGACAATAAAAATGAGACATGCCATTCGTCACCATTAAATAGGTGGCGTCTAAATCTAGGTTGTACCTCGCAATTTGGTTAAAAGTCTCCTGCGATATCTTAATTTCCGGAGCTTTGCATTCTACAAGTAAGTGAATGGTTCCATCAGGATTGAAAACTACAATATCATATCTTTTTTTTAAACCATTGATTACAATCTGTTTTTCGACATTGATATGACTTTGTGGGTATTTTTTGTTATTTATGAGATAAATGACCACATGTTGGCGAACCCATTCCTCTGGAGTCAAAACGATGAACTTTTTCCGGATTAGGTCAAAAATCAGGGCTTTATTTTGACTATTTTTGACCCTAAAGTTGTAACTGGGAAAGTTGAGCGGTTGCATTTTACAAAATTGATGATTTTTTCCGAATGGATGAAGCACTACAGATTGTTAATGATATTCGTAAGGGAAGTATAAGACCTATATACTTTCTTTTTGGGGAAGAGGCCTATTTTATTGATAAGATTTCGGACTACATTGGTAATAAAGTGCTCACAGAAGAGGAGAAAGGTTTTAATCAAATGGTGCTGTACGGCAAAGATGTTACTATAGAGGATATTGTTGGTAATGCTAAACGCTATCCAATGATGGCAGAACGGCAGGTTGTTATTGTAAAGGAGGCTCAGCATTTATCAAGAAATATCGAGAAATTAGCGAGCTACGTAGAAAACCCTCAGGAAACTACAGTGTTAGTTATCTGCTATAAGTATAAGAAATTAGATAAACGTAAAGCTTTGTACAAGTCCCTTAAGAAGGGAGGAGTAGTTTTTGAAAGCAAGAAACTGTATGAAAATCAAGTAACGGAATGGTTAAGAAAAACATTACTTTCTAGCGGTTATACCATATCTCACAAAGCAGCCATTTTATTGGTGGAATATTTGGGTACTGATCTAAGCCGAATCAATAACGAACTTTCTAAGTTGAAATTGGTACTTCCAGAAAAAAGCGAAATTACGCCACAGGATATTGAAGAACATATAGGCATAAGCAAGGATTACAACAATTTTGAATTGAAAAAGGCCATTGGGGAACGTAATGTGGTAAAAGCCACCAGAATCATTACTTATTTTGCGCAGAACCCCAAGGATAACCCATTTGTTCTTACGGTAACCTTGCTCAACTCTTTTTTTACACAACTGCTTCAATATCATGGTCTCACCGATCACACGCCTAAGAATGTGGCTAGCGCTTTACGAATCAACCCTTATTTTGTGGGAGAATTTCAGACGGCCGCAAGAAATTATCCAATGAAAAAAGTGAGCCAAATTATTTCTTATTTGCGCGAACTGGACTTAAAAGGGAAAGGAGTAGGTGCTGCAAATACAAATCAGGCAGATTTATTAAAGGAACTGTTGGTGAAAATCTTATAGCTTATTTTTTATCAATGCTAAACTTACCAGGACCTAACAGTGCAATGGTAACGAAAGCCACTAAATAGAACAATGCCTTTTCTTTTGTTCCGAAAGGATCTTCTCCGTGCACAATAACTGCCGCTACCAACATTGTAATTGCTGCTGGGATAGCTGCCCATCTTGTCTTGAAGCCAATAATTATTAATATTGGACAAACGAACTCTCCTATAACAGCTAAGAATAGGGAAGGAGCCGCACCAATTCCAAGCGGATTTCCGAACTCGAAATTGCCTGCGATAAGTTTTTGAAATTTTGGAAGACCGTGAAAAAGCATCATTGCGGATATCGCTATTCTGAAGAATGCTAAACCAATATCTTTTAAGAGGGAATTTTTCATGATATAAAATTAATTAATCTTTCTAAAAGTATCTCTTTTTAGGATTCCTTCAAAATAATCTGGAGTTCATCTACAAGTTTATTGGTATTTTCTATATTAAAATATAAGGGCGGCTTTATTTTAAGTACACTATCGTAAGGTCCGTCTGTACTGATGAGTATATTTTTTTCACGTAGCTTATTTTTGATATCTGCTGCTAAATCGGTATTGGGTAATCCGTCTAAAGTAATAATTTCAACCCCTAAGAAGAGGCCTTCTCCACGCACATCTGCTATTTGCTCAAAGCGTTCTTGAAGTTGTTTTAGCTTGTTTTTTAAATGGGCACCAACCATTCTTGCATTCTCTTGAAGGTTGTCCTCTTCAATAACTTCCAAGACGGCGTTGCCAATAGCGCATGAAACTGGGTTTCCGCCAAAGGAACTAAAGAATTCCATGCCATTATCAAAACTATCTGCTATCGCGGTAGTGGTAACAACGGCACCAAGCGGATGCCCATTCCCAATTGGCTTTCCTAGAATTACGATGTCTGGAATAACATCATACTGCTCATAGCCCCAAAAGGTACTGCCCAATCTTCCAAAACCAACTTGTACTTCATCGCTGATACAGAGTGCACCTTGTCTTCTTATTTCCGGATAAATCTCGCCTAAATATTGTTTTGGTAACGGCACTTGTCCGGCGCAGCCTACTATAGGTTCTGCTATGAAAGCGGCAATTTTATCCCTTTGCTCACTTATCCTTGCGTGTGCCTCTTTTACATAATGAGTGCATGCTTGCTGTTCCGTTTCAAAACCAGAGCCGTAAATTTTAGGCAGTTTCGTCTCTATAATATGACTCTTCTTGCCTTTTCCGCCCTTGTGATTGTATTTGTAATGGCTTATATCTATGGCATTTTGTGTATTTCCGTGGTAACCATGTTCCAAAACCATAATGTGCTCTCTATTGGTGTGGTTCTTAGCAATGCGTATCGCCAGATCAGTGGCGGCACTTCCAGAGTTTACAAAGAACACTTTGCTAAGTGGTTCCGGAAATTTAGCCAGTAGGGCTTCCGAATAGTTTAGAAGTTCGTCATATAAATAGCGCGTATTGGTATTAAGGTTAGCCATGGCTCTCTGCCCGGCATGCACCACTTTTGGGTGACAGTGCCCCACTTGCATAATATTGTTATAAGCGTCCAGTATAGTGTTCCCATGACTATCGTACATAAACTGAAAGGCGGCCTTGCTCATTTGAATGGGTCGGTTGTAGCTGAGTGACAAGGCCTTGCTGATGTTTTTGTCTCTAACCCTTGAATCTTCCTCTAGGGTTTTTTTCTTTGTTTGTTGAAACCCACACGATGCTCTAAAGGCATCTCCCGCCGCAATCGGGTTAATGGTCAACCACTTTCTTAACAGTGTCCATGCCGGTTTTTCACTAATGGTGATATAGACTGAGTCCGGTTTACGTTTTTTAGTGTTGGCCGAGTTACAGACACTAGTACACAAACGCGCCGCTATCAGGTAGTAGAGTGCATTCAATTCTATCTCTTCTAACGGAACAATTTCATGATACGCTTTTAACACAGTTTTGGCGATTTCTAGAGGATTGTCCTTTTCCATGAGCAGATAGGTAAGTCCTACCGCCAATTCATTGATCAACCATGAATGACACATATCCCCAAAATCAATAATTCCCGAAAGAGTGCCATCTTTGGTAAGTATGTTCCAATCGTTCGCGTCGTTATGGATGACACTTTTTCTAAATTGATGTTGAATGGGGTATACATGCTCATTGAACTGCAAAAAGAAATAACGGACCAGGTTTTTGTCCATCGTATTTTCAATATCATCTATAAACACCCGGTTGTTTATAAAAAACTGTAAATCCCAGTTCGTTTCCTTTCCCTGTATAGCGGAATCGTAATGTCCAAAGAGGCTTTTATCCATTGCTGCCAATGCTGTTCCAAAAGACCTAGCTAATTCCCTTGTATGTTTAATTTCTGCAAGAAAATCACCTTCGATAAAAGGAAGGAGCCTAAAAATTTTACCATCCGAGAGAGTAAGCGCTTCATTATTTTTATTTTGAATGTCCAGAGGGACTTGAAAAGTTTTAATATGCTTTAATTTTTGAAACACTCGGTGCTCCGCTTCCAATAACGCGAACGTTTCCTCTGCATATGAATATACCTTAAGTACAAACAAACCTGAAGCCGTGGTGACTTTATAGTTGTTGCTGTCGTAACCTTCTAAGGTTTCTAAGCAGTAATCGGTAAGTCCAAAGGACTCGTTTAATATTGGTTTTAGTTCATCCATAGAAAAGCTATACAGAAACACAAATCTATAGTAAGGATTAATAAATGCCTAAAATATGTGTCATTTCTATAAGATTTCAAGAATAATTGTTCTAAAACCAACGAAATCATAAATTTACGATAAATCAAAAAATTTACACATCATGAAAAAACTATTTCTCTTTTTACTAGTGGCCATTTGGGGAACTACCCAGATACATGCGCAAGATTTTGAATTCAAAGCGGATCAAATAGACATAAAATATGAGCGTTTTGTTTTGCCAAATGGTTTAACGCTATTGGTGCATGAGGATCATAAAGCGCCCATTGCAGCCGTAAATGTGTGGTACCATGTAGGCTCTAAGAACGAAAAACCCGGGAAAAGTGGATTTGCACATCTTTTTGAGCACTTGATGTTTAATGGTAGTGAAAATTTCAACGATGATTATTTTCAGGCTTTAGAGCGCATTGGTGGAACCGACTTAAATGGAACCACCAATTCCGATAGGACCAACTATTTTCAAAATGTACCGGTATCCGCTCTAGATCAAGTTCTTTTCCTAGAATCCGATAGAATGGGCCATTTATTGGGAGCTATTGATCAGGCCAAACTGGATGAACAAAGGGGTGTTGTCCAGAATGAAAAAAGACAAGGCGAAAATCAGCCCTACGGAAAACAATGGAACTATCTTACTAAGGCCATGTATCCTAAGGGACACCCTTATTCTTGGACAGTTATTGGAGAAATGGAGGATTTAAACGCTGCTTCCCTAGAGGACGTGCAAGAGTGGTTTAAGTCTTATTACGGAGCGGCAAATGCAGTTGTTGCCGTAGCAGGAGATATAAAGCCACAGGAGGTGTATCAAAAAGTATTAAAATATTTTGGTGATATACCCTCGGGTCCAACAATTGAAAGACAGGAAGTTAATATACCGAACAAGGTAAATGATACATATCAGGTATATGAGGACAGAGTGCCGGAAACACGTATTTTATTCGCTTGGAATTCTCCTGAATTCGGTTCTAGGGAGGATTTGCATTTTGATTTACTATCGTCTATTCTAACTACAGGCAAAAATTCTAGATTGTATAAACGACTGGTTTATGATGACCAATTGGCAAGTTCTGTTGTTTCCTTTCAAGCTTCAAGTGAAATCGCAAGTCGTTTCATAACCTGGGCAAATGTAAAACCTGGTGAAGATTCGGATAGGGTTCAAGATATTATGGTAGAAGAGCTGACAAGACTAATGAACGAGGGCCCTACTGAAAAGGAATTAAAGCGCGTTAAAGCGGCCTATTTTTCCGGTTTTATAAAAGGTTTGGAAAGAATCGGAGGTTTTGGTGGTGTTTCGGATATTTTAGCTTCTAATGAAACCTATCACGGAGACGCATCATATTATAAAACGCAATTGAAATATGTAGAGGATGCCACTATTTCGGATTTAAAGAATACTGCTCAGAAATGGTTGTCTCAAGGAAAACACATCTTGGTCTGTAATCCCTTTCCGGAGTACGCCGTTGAGAAATCCACAGTAGACCGTTCTAAGTTACCAGAATTGGGTGCCACCAAGACGTCGAAGTTTCCAATGTTGGAACGTACTAAATTAGCCAATGGACTTAATGTGGTTTTAGCGAAAAGGGCCGGTGTTCCTACCGTGGTAATGAATATGATGTTCGATGCAGGTTACAAGACAGATTTTCTTTCTAGCCCCGGCACCGCCGATTTGGCTATGAATCTTCTTGATGAAGGAACCAAAGAAATGAATTCACTTGAAATTAACGAACAGCTACAATTGTTGGGAGCAAGTCTCTCTACATTTTCGAGTCAGGATAATTCTAACGTTTATCTAAATACTTTGAAACCCAGTTTGGATGCAAGTATTGATTTATTCGCCGATGTGGTTTTAAATCCTGCTTTTCCTCAAAGTGAATTTAATCGTTTAAAAAGTGAGCAAATCAATGCTATTAAACAGGAGAAATCGCAACCAATTTCAATGGCCCTACGTGTAATGAATAAATACTTATATGGAGAAGGTCACCCCTACAGTAATCCCTACACCGGTACCGGTTATGAGGACACCGTTGGTAATTTAACAAGGGATGATGTAGAACAGTTCTATAAAACTTGGATCAGACCTAATAATGCAACCTTGGTGGTAACGGGAGACGTTGATATGGCCACGCTGAAAAATAAATTAGAGAAGGCATTTGGAAAATGGAAGAAAGCGACCGTACCGTCAATTACTTTTTCTAAACCTCAGGTAAATTCCAAAAACACCCTTTATCTTATGGACCGGCCAGAATCTGAGCAGTCCGTTATTCTTGCGGGGCATTTAACCAGTAAATATGGAGCTATTCCTCAAATTGCCTTGGAACAAATGGTAAGTATTCTAGGCGGTGATTTCACCTCCAGGATAAATATGAATCTCAGGGAAGATAAGCACTGGGCCTATGGCGCTGGCGGTTTTGTAATAGGGGCCAAAGAAGAAAGGCCTTTTATAGTTTATGCTCCCGTACAAACTGACAAGTCTACGGAATCTGTGACCGAATTGCGAAAAGAAATTTCGGAGTTTATTTCAACGAGACCGGTTACCCAAGAAGAGTTGGACAAAGTAAAGACCAATCAAGTTCTTAGTTTACCGGGACAATGGGAAACCAATAGTGCCGTAAATAGTTCCGTTGCCAATCTGGTGAAATATAACTTGCCGGACGATTACTATCAGAATTATGATAGTAACGTTCGTAACCTATCCCTGAAGGAAGTAAGGGATGTAAGTAAAAGTGTGGTAAAACCAGATGCTGTGAATTGGTTTATGGTCGGAGATAGGGCAAAAATCGCTGATAAGCTGGATGAACTTGGTTTTGATGCAATAATTGAAATTGATGCGGACGGTAAACCTAAAATGCCCGCCATGAAGGAAAATGGTTCAGACATTAAAAACTAGATATCGCAAGAAAATTAAAAATCCCGCATTTAGCGGGATTTTTTTTGATTCCTTATCGTAGTGTTGGATAATCGTTTGGGCTTGCTTCATGCATTATGGCATATACCTTCTCAAAAATGTCCTCTGAATTCGGTTTTGAAAAATAATCTCCGTCCGTTCCATATGCCGGCCTATGTGCTTTTGCGCTCAATGTTTGCGGAGCACTATCCAAAAAGCGGTATGCACCTTGTTTTTCAACGATTTCGTTTAAGATATATGCGGAGCATCCGCCAGGAACGTCCTCGTCTATTACCAATAATCTATTGGTTTTGGCTACGCTTTTTACGACATCCATGTTAATATCAAAAGGCAATAAGGTTTGTGCATCGATGACTTCGGCTTCAATCCCAACTTCTTGCAGTTCTAAAGCCGCTTGTTCTACGATTCTCAAAGTTGAGCCGTACGATACCAATGTAATGTCCGTACCCAGTTTCATGGTCTCTACGACACCTATCGGCGTGCAAAATTCACCGAGATTATCAGGTTTGGGTTCCTTTAGACGATAACCGTTTAAACTCTCTATAACTAACGCAGGTTCATCGCTCTTCATTAAAGTATTGTAAAAACCGGCCGCCTGGGTCATATTTCTAGGTGCCAAAATGTACATACCCCTTAATAAATGGATTAAACCACCCATTTCCGAACCCGAGTGCCAAATGCCTTCCAAGCGGTGTCCTCTGGTCCTTACGATTAAGGGTGCTTTTTGCTTTCCTTTTGTTCTGTACAAAAGCGTTGCCAAATCATCGGTCAAGGTGGCAAGCGCATAAAAGATATAATCCAAATATTGTATTTCGGCAATGGGACGTAGACCTCTTAGGGCCATGCCAATACCTTGCCCTATTATAGTGGTTTCACGAATACCGGTATCTGCAATTCTTAGAGCTCCATACTTTTCCTGAAGACCTTCTAGTCCTTGATTAACGTCGCCAATAGCTCCTGTATCCTCACCAAAGACAAGGGCATTTGGATATTTTTCGAATAGTTTATCAAAATTATCCCTTAGTATTACCCTGCCATCTACATTTTCATTGTTCGCTCCATAACGCGGCGCTACGCCAGCTATCTTGGTGGCATTATTTTCATTTTCACTGTATAGATGTGAGCTGAACTTTGTCTGTTCTTCTTCTAGGAAATCTGAAGTCCATTTCAATAGTGCTTGTTTCTCAGTAGAGGTTTCGCCTATTAAGTATCGCAACGATTTTCTTGCGGCCTTGGCCATATCCTTTTTAATAGGCTCCTCAATCGCTATTAAATCGTTCTTTAGTCTAACTATAAAATTCTTGTTAGGACTTTTGGAAGCCACCTTATCCAAAAGCTGTACTAATCTTTTTTTGTCCGTTTGATTTTCTTGTAAAAATTCTGACCAAGCTTCTTTTTTGGCCTCTCTTACTTCTCTTTTTATCTGTTTTTCAAGCTTGTCTAGTTCTTCAGTGGAAGCGATGCCAGACTCAATAATCCACTCCTTGAACCTTTTATTACAATCATTGTCCCGCTCCCAGGCCAACCTTTCGTCATCTTTGTAACGTTCGTGGGAGCCAGAGGTAGAATGCCCTTGGGGTTGTGTTAACTCCGTTACGTGAATCAATACCGGTACGTGTTCTTGCCTTGCGATGTCCGACGCGTTTTCATAGGCATGCATTAAGGCGGTATAATCCCAGCCTTTTACCTTAAGAATTTCAAAACCTTTATGTGTTTCATCTCTTTGGAAACCTGATAGGATTTTGGATATATCTTCTTTTGTAGTATGATGTTTCGCGGGTACGGATATGCCGTATTCATCGTCCCATACACTAACGACCATAGGTACTTGCAACACCCCTGCAGCGTTTATGGTTTCCCAGAACATGCCTTCACTAGTACTGGCGTTTCCTATGGTACCCCAAGCCACTTCATTTCCTTCCACTGAAAATTTAGACGTATCTATGCTGGGCACATTCCTATAAACTTTGGAAGCTTGTGCCAGTCCCAATAAACGCGGCATTTGTCCGGCAGTACATGAAATGTCAGAACTGCTGTTCTTTTGTTTGGTCAAGTCCTTCCAACTTCCATCATCGTTTAAACTATAGGTTAAAAAATGACCTCCCATTTGCCTTCCTGCACTCATAGGCTCCTTGGCCATATCGGTAGTGGCATACAATCCGTGAAAAAAATCTTTAGCCTTTAAATGACCTAGGGCCATCATGAAAGTCTGATCCCTATAATACCCACTTCTGAAGTCACCATTTCTGAACGATTTGGCCATAGCCAATTGGGGTAGTTCCTTTCCGTCGCCGAAGATTCCGAACTTTGCTTTACCCGTTAACACTTCTTTCCTTCCAAGTAAGCTGCAGGACCTGCTGAGAAAAGCAATTTTATAATCGCTTATGATTTGCTCTTTGAAGTCTTCAAACGAGATATCATTGCTAGTCTTGGAAGATACGTCCATATATTTCGGCTATTTCTGCAAAATTACCGAAACTAAAGCATTTTAGCAATAGTGTTATGTCTTAATTTTTTGAATTTTTGTTAAAAATAACAGGTATTAATTAGTAAATACACACTTTAATAGTAAGGAATGGTTCAAATTTTAGGAATTACGCAATTAAAACCACTGTCTGGTGAATAGTCCGGTGATTGTTTTAATATCCACGGTGACTATAAAACGGATTCTTTCTCCGTAGTTGGGCTGAGCAATTTCCCAGCCGTTATTGGAGTGGAGAGGGAGGTATAGTTCAAAATAATCGGTAACCAAATTAAGCCTGATACCGGAATCATATACAAATTTAGTGGGAAGCCCTTTATTCTTTACTAGTCCCGCATCGCCGTACAGTTCTATCCATCTCCAAAGATTAAAACTGGCATTCGTCGTTGCCAACCAATCATTGGAAAACCGGTAACGCTCATCTAAAAATGATTTGAAACCTCCTTCTGCAATGATTATTTGTTGACTGTAAATCCCTGAATCTTCCGATCTTCCCAAGTAGCCGTAATCAAAGAGATAATCTGTGGGTCTGTCCAAGGCAAAGCTGAAGAAGTCCGAATCTGTTCTATTGCTTAAAAATTTACCAGCGAAAAAACGCAGGTTTAACTGTCTATTATTTTCGAATAATTTACGGTACTCGTACTCAAAGGAAACTTTACTAAAGTTATTGGCCAATTGGAAATCTACGAACCACGATTTATAATCCAAAATATCGTTATCCCGGTTAATATACCTAGCATTGAACACACGATAATCCGGATTTTCAGGGTCAAAAGAATCATTCTGAAGGCCTTCTGCAAAATCCCTGAAAATATTGATATACCTAAAGGAAAGAAACTCTCTTTTATTGGATATGAGGTCCTCGGGTCTAAAGCCTAGACTAAAGGACGGCGTAAAGGAAATAACCCTTGAGTTGACATTAAAATGCGAGGTGGAGCCGTTTAGGCTGTAATTGGCCACGTAAAGCCCACTCTTACTTAAATATTTACGGTAACTGAACTTACCATACCCTACGAAAGCCTTTTCACGAAATGAATAGGAGGGCGCAAAGTCATATACGAAAGGACGTTCCAATAGGGTTTTATTATATAATCTTAGTCCAGGTGCCCATCCATCATAAATATTAAAATTTACAACGGGAACATAGAATACTTGATTGTAATAGGGGTTTTCTGAATCTTTAAAGAAAGTGAAATGTAGTTTTTTATTACTTGACAAAAAACCTCCTAAGGATTTCCAATTGTCCCTCTGATTGAATTCCGGTATTTTTTGATCGTAATTCAACACCAGTTTATCTTCTCCATTATTGGCTACCTGAAACGTTTTTGATTCTGCTATATCCTTAAACCAGTATTTGGAAATGACAGAATCTTTCTTTAATCCGAACATCGAAATAGGAACGTTTGTACCTTCTTTGTTTTTAATGGTAATGCTTAGAGAATCTTCAGATTTTTTGACTTTCTTTATCTTGAAATCAATTTTGCGGTCCGTGGAAACATAATCCTTGAAAAACCAATTAATATCTTTATTGGTTGACCTTTTTAAAATGGATTCAAAATCCAACACTTTAACTTTGTTCAGCTGATAGTATTTAAAAAAGGTTTTAATACTTTCATCTACCTTTTCCTTTCCTATATAATCCGCCAAATAGGCCAGTCCTAAACCAGCTTTATATTTGTTGGCTATTTTCTGATTGAATTTAATGAGGGAGTCGTTAGAAGTACTTAAGGCTTGGTCTAAATTTTTTCGAGCGGTAAGATTATAAAGAAAGGAATATTGATCGTTAAATTCCATTTTAGCCAAATTAAAACTTCTTACCCCCCAAATACGTGCTAATTTTCCTAGCATTTTCTGATCAGGATAGTATTTTTCTACAAAGGCGAACATTAAATAATTGGCAATAGCACTATTTAACCATTGTTCCTTTCTAGGGTTCAAGAACATGGTTTCTTTTAGAATGCTGTTTAAAGAAGTTTTAAGGAACATCATTTCAAACTGAAATTGCTCTTCATAAGGTCTTATAAAGGAAGGAAGTTGATTTAGACCATAGAGTGGGTCTTTGTCATAGTCAATATCACTTACCAATAGTTTTTTATGTGGATAATCCCCTAAATTTTCATGGATAAAATCCGCTACTTTGCTTATGGATATAGCTTGACCTATTGGGCTGTATTTTGGAGATGATATATCTGTGACAACCGTAAAATGAGGTGTTACATGCGTTGTGAAATTCTTCGTAGGCTGTAGAATGATTTCAGCACTTTTTTGCCGTTTTGCCCTTAATTGCACATGCTGGCCACCCGGGAATTTACTTATGGCACTTTCAGCTAGGTTACTTACTAGATATAAACTGTCGGGAAAGGTAAAATCTATTGATGTTTTGGTAATGTTCGTATATAGGTCTTCTAAGTTTTTATTGGAGTACAGGTGCCATTTGCCATCATAGACCGCGGGGGTCAAATACCAATCTTTTAGATAGTATTCACCCTTATTATCAAAGCCGTATGGAGTATATTTATTAGGAGGTAATTTAACGCTATAGGTTAGATAAACCTTGGTGGATTCTTTAGGTAGTAAGGGTTTGTTCA
This sequence comes from Maribacter sp. 4U21, assembly GCF_002742365.1. Taxonomy (NCBI): domain Bacteria; kingdom Pseudomonadati; phylum Bacteroidota; class Flavobacteriia; order Flavobacteriales; family Flavobacteriaceae; genus Maribacter; species Maribacter sp. 4U21. The sequence continues at coordinate 46,136 of NZ_MDGN01000072.1, read as the reverse complement.
GGGTGACCTTTAAAATGTCCAATTCTTTTGTTCGCTCCCATTTTAGTCCCACATATTCGCTATCCACTGCGCTAACAATGGTAGTGTATCCTCTTTCGCTCTTCTTGGCTAAATGAAGACTCCTTTTAAACTCTTGGGCAAAGCGTTTTGCCAGGCCTGTATTTTTGTTAGAGTACGCATGAGCCCAATCATTGAAATACAGGATTCCTAATGAAAAGTTGGAGTTGTTATAAAAAACAAATTCTTGCTTAATGTCCAACTCCTTGGTATACTCGTTCAGTTTTACCGTAAGCTTGGTTTCATACTGCGCAAATACTACAGAACTCCCCATAAAGAATAGGCAAACCAGTAGGGAAAGAATATGTTGTGGGAGTCTTTTCAATTTGAAGTCTAAAAATTTGGGCTTAGGGTATGACCTTTGTAGAACGCATCGATTATCTCAACCACCTCATCCTCTGTGTCCACAATTTTAATGAGATTTAAATCTTCTGGACTAATATTTCCGGCTTTGAGCATAGTACCCTTTATCCAATCCATAAGCCCTGTCCAGAAATCGCGACCTACCAAAATAATGGGAAATTTTCCGATTTTATGGGTTTGTATTAAGGTAATCGCCTCAAAAAGTTCATCTAAGGTGCCAAATCCACCCGGCATCACCACAAAACCTTGGGAGTATTTTACGAACATTACCTTTCTAACAAAGAAGTAGTCAAAATCAAGACTTTTATCGGAATCTATGTAAGGATTGTCATGCTGCTCAAAAGGGAGGTCTATATTCAAACCTACAGAAGTACCTCCAGCGAGGTTCGCTCCACGATTACCAGCTTCCATAATACCAGGACCGCCACCGGTAATTACACCGTAACCAGACTCCGCTATCTTTTTGGAAACATTTACCGCAAGTTTGTAGTAGGGGTCATCTTCCTTTGTTCTTGCCGAACCAAAAACAGATACACAGGGCCCTATTTTACTCATTTTTTCAAAACCGTTCACAAACTCTCCCATTATTTTGAATATGGCCCAAGAGTCATTGGTCTTAATTTCGTTCCATCCTTTATGATGTTTTTCTGCTCTCATAAAATGTTTTGTTTGTATATTTTCCTCAATTGCCAAGCTATTTTCTACAGCTTTAATTCTTTACGCAAAAACTCTGCCGTATAACTCTTTTTGTCCTTACAAATTTTCTCCGGCGTTCCTGACGCCACTAACTGACCTCCAGAACGGCCTCCTTCATAGCCTATGTCAATCACATAATCTACCATTTTGATTACGTCCAAATTGTGTTCTATGACCAATACCGTATTTCCTTTGTCCGCCAATTTGTTCAAAACTTCCATTAAAACCCTAATATCTTCAAAATGGAGGCCTGTTGTGGGCTCGTCCAAAATATAAAATGTATTACCGGTATCCCTTTTGGATAGTTCTGTAGCCAGTTTTATTCGTTGTGCTTCACCACCAGAAAGGGTTGTACTTTGTTGCCCTAAGGATATGTAACCCAAACCAACATCCTGTATCGTTTTTAACTTACGATGTATTTTGGGTATAAGTTCAAAAAAAGATACGGCTTCATTTATTGTCATTTCTAAAACGTCCGAGATGGATTTGCCTTTATAGCGAATTTCTAAAGTTTCCCGATTAAATCTTTTTCCGTTACAAGTTTCGCATTCCACATAGACGTCCGGTAGAAAATTCATCTCTATTACTCTAAGTCCACCACCTTGGCAGGTTTCGCAGCGTCCTCCTTTAACGTTGAAACTAAAACGACCCGGTTTGTAACCTCTAATGGCGGCCTCTGGAGTTTTGGTGAACAAGGCTCGAATTTCGCTAAATACCCCTGTGTAGGTGGCAGGATTAGAACGTGGTGTTCTGCCTATCGGAGATTGGTTAATGTCTATTACCTTATCTATATGCTCTAATCCGGTAATCTTTTTATAAGGCATTGGCTTTTTGACGCCGTTAAAATAATGAGCGTTCATAATAGGGTACAGTGTCTCGTTTATCAAGGTAGATTTACCACTTCCGGAAACGCCCGTAACACCAATCATTTTACCTAAGGGGAATTCAACTTTAATATTTTTTAAATTATTTCCCGTGCAGCCGGACAGGATAATTTTCTTACCGTTGCCCTTTCTTCTCGTCTTGGGTACAGCGATCTCTTTAACTCCCGTAATATAATCTGCAGTGAGTGTATTGTGTTTTTTTAGGTCTTCCGGTTTGCCTTCGGAGATAATCTCACCACCGTGCTTACCTGCTTTAGGTCCTATATCTATTACATGGTCTGCGCGTTCTATCATGTCCCTATCGTGCTCTACGACGATAACAGAATTACCGATGTCTCTTAGTGATTCCAAAGACTTTATTAATCGGTTATTGTCCCTCTGGTGTAGACCAATACTTGGTTCGTCCAGAATATAGAGAACGCCTACTAGTTGTGAGCCAATCTGCGTTGCTAATCGTATTCGCTGTGCCTCACCACCCGACAGGGATTTTGAACTCCTGTTCAAGGAAAGATAGTCCAGACCAACATCTAAAAGGAATCTGATTCTAGTGCGTATTTCTTTTATGATTTCCTCAGCGATTTTTAGCTGGTTTCCTTCTAGTTTAGCCTCTAATTTTTCAAAAAATGCAGCAAGTTCGGCGATATCAAGATTTGCCAACTGGGCAATATTCTTATCGTTGATCCTAAAATAGAGGGATTCCTTTCTAAGCCTACTTCCTTTGCAGGCAGGACAACTGATCTTATCCATGTATTCCTTGGCCCATCTTTTAATCGAGGTAGACTCGGCATTATCGAACTGACTTTTTATGAAATTGGAAATACCTTCGTAGTCAATTTTATAGGTACGCTTTACACCTAAAGATTTGGAATCTATTTCAAAACTTTCTTGGCCACCATTTAATAGAATCGCAATGGCCTCTTCAGGAATCTTTTGAATAGGATCAGTTAAATTAAACTCATAACGTTGGGCTATTGTTTCAATTTGTTTAAACGCCCAAGATTTTTTGTATTCCCCCAATGGGGCAATGCCTCCACCTTTAATAGATAGTTTTTTATTAGGGAAGATTTTTAGCTCGTTTACTTCATAGACATGTCCTAGGCCACTACAGCGTTGGCACATTCCCTTCGGGGAATTGAACGAAAACGTATTTGGTTCTGGAGTAGGATAGGAGATACCCGTTGACGGACACATTAGGTCCCGACTAAAATAACGCGGTACTTCGGTCTCTTCCTCTAATACCATCAATACATTATCTCCGCTGTACATGGCGGTATTTATGGTCTCTCCTAGGCGTTTATGTAAATCATCGTTTTCAATAACTTTCAGTCGGTCTATTACAATCTCTATGTCATGAGTTTTATAACGGTCAACCTTCATACCCTTAACAATGTCCTTAATCTCCCCGTCAACCCTCACTTTTACGAAACCTTGCTTTCCGATTTGTTCAAAAAGTTCTCGGTAATGCCCTTTTCTTGATTTTATGATGGGTGCTAAAACGTTGATTTTCTTATCGCGATACGAGGTGATGATGAGCTCTTTTATTTGCGCATCACTATAACTCACCATTTTTTCTCCCGTATTGTAACTATGCGCGTCCCCAGCTCGTGCAAAAAGTAATCGAAGAAAATCGTATACCTCTGTAATTGTTCCTACCGTTGATCTTGGCGATTTTGAAGTTGTTTTCTGCTCTATGGCTATTACCGGGGACAAACCGTCGATTTTGTCAACGTCCGGACGTTCTAGACCACCTAAAAATTGCCTTGCATAAGCGGAGAATGTTTCTATATAACGTCGCTGTCCTTCCGCATAAATCGTATCAAAGGCCAAGGAAGATTTTCCACTGCCGGATAAGCCTGTGATTACGACAAGTTTTTCCCTTGGAATGGTAACATCTATATTCTTAAGATTATGAACCCTAGCGCCCTTAACCTCTATATTTTCTTCGTAATTAATCATGTAGTCATAGCAAAGTTGCAAAAGTACAATATTGACTGCGAAATAAGAACTGAAGGCCATTTCCATTTTGCAGTTTTACTAACCGTGATTACATCAAGTCGCTGGTGATATTTTTTTACGAAATTTATGGCACCGCCATAGGGTTTCATACCCCTAGGCATGCCTCGAAATTGAAAATATGTTTCCAACGAATGCCTCGTGGTAGTTTACTAAGAACTTAATGTTTATCGAATTTCAGATATAATGATACTGTTATAAATTGTTTTATTTCATTTTTAAAATCCATAGGGTAAAGCGTTTATTACTCTACTTTTTGGAACCAAGAAGTTTCTTCTAGAAAATCATATACTAAAATCTACTATGATTAATCGATGGGAAGTTCTTAAAGGAGCGAATAGTTTGATGACTCTAGCATATACATCCATAAAAAAACCCTAAGAAATGTTCTTAGGGTCTTGTTTTTGTAGCGAGAGAGGGACTTGAACCCTCGGCCTCCGGGTTATGAATCCGACGCTCTAACCAGCTGAGCTACCTCGCCATAATTCAATTCTTTTAAAACTGTAATGCCTAACTTTAATTTAGGTTTCTACTGTATTTTAAAACGGCAGCAAATATATAGTTAAATTTCGTGTTCTTCAACATTAGCTACTCAAAAATTATAAGCTCCTTTTATTTTTTTATCATTTAGAAATATATATATTGGCACTATAAAGATGTTGGAATGAACGATAAAATAAAATTTGAGATAGAATACGTTATACAGTCCTCTCCACAACTGCTATATCAATATTTGGCTACGCCATCTGGTTTGTCCGAATGGTTTGCAGATAATGTAAATTCAAGAGGAGAGAAGTTTATATTTATATGGGACGGTGCAGAAGAGGAGGCGAAATTACTAAAAAGAAAAACTGACGAATTTGTTCGTTTTTCCTGGGATGAAAATGATGACGACTCCTATTTTGAAATGAAAATAATAGTGGATGAGATAACTAAGGATGTTTCCCTTTTTATAACGGACTTCGCCGAAGAGGATGAGGTAGAAGAATCTAAGATGTTATGGGGAAATCAGATTTCCGACCTAAAACAAGTGCTAGGTTCAAAATAATTTCATAGCAATTACAGTATCTTTGGGCCTTAATTTATTTAAGGCTTTTTTAATGGTGAATTTTAATGGTTCTTTGGTTGCCAAGGATAGTAATTATCTTAACCATGAGAACAGAGGACTGCGATACGGGGACTCCTTGTTTGAATCTATTCGGGTTGTAAACAATCATATCTATTTTTTAGAAGAGCATTATTTGAGGTTAATGGCCTCGATGCGCATATTGCGTATGGAAATACCCATGAATTTCACCATGGAATTCTTGGAAGCTGAAATTTTAAAAACCATAGCGGCTAAGCCTTCGGTCGCTGCACAGCGGATAAGGGTAACTGTTTTTAGAAAAGAGGGAGGACTTTATTTACCCGATAACAATGAAATTTCCTATTGTATAGAGACGAAAGAACTCAAGGATGTTTTCTTTACGATAACCGATAAAACGTATGAAGTTGAACTTTTTAAGGACTTCTTCATAAACAAGGATATGTTATCGAATCTAAAGACCAATAATAAGGTCTTACATGTCGTGGGTAGTGTATTTGCCAAAGAAAACGGATATGATAATTGCCTGTTATTAAATAACCAGAAACAAGTGGTAGAGGCCTTAAACGGTAACCTATTTCTTGTTTCTGGCACCAAAATCAAAACTCCACCCTTAAATGATGGTTGTTTGAACGGGGTATTACGTAAAAAGCTCATTGCTATTCTATCTAAATTGGATGCTTTTCAAATAGTTGAAGAGAGTATTTCTCCTTTTGAGCTTCAAAAGGCGGACGAATTGTTTATCACTAATAGCATTATGGGGATAGTTCCTATTAAGAAATACAGAAAAAAATTGTACAGCACTAAAACAAGTTTGGAGTTACTTGGAAAGCTAAATGCCGCAGTTCGTTTGCAAGTGTAATTTAGTTTAAACTCGGATTTTCAGGCGCATTAGACCAGATAACGTAGTCACCGCCAAGTGCTAGCATTTTTTCTTTCCAAAAAGCGTTAGACGACTTTTTAATGATTTGGCTTTCATGTTCATTTTGAACAACAATCCAGGATTTTGAGGAAAGCTCTTCATCCAGTTGTAGCGAGGACCATCCAGAATAGCCCAAAAAGAAACGAATATCATCTTCAGAAATGACTTTTTCATTAATAAGCGTTACGGTCTTTTCAAAATCTCCGCCCCAATAAATTCCGTCAGCAATTTCAACACTATTGTCGATAAGGTGTGGTACTTTGTGTATAAAGTAAAGGTTGTCTTGTTCTACCGGACCACCATTATATACTTGAAAAGGAATCAATATCTCGGTTACCAGGTCACTGATCTGATATTCTAGTGGCTTATTTAGGATAAATCCTACCGAACCTTCCTCATTATGTTCCGCCAAAAGCACAACTGATCTATTGAAAGAAACGTCTCCTGTCAAAGAGGGTTCTGCAATTAAAAGTTTTCCTTTTTTCGGTTTTAAATAGACCATAGTATTCCTGTCGCTTAATCTAAAATAAGATAATTCCTATCAAATTAAAAATACGACCATAAAAAAAGCGCTTTAAAAAAGCGCTTTTAATTAAATAAGATATACTTATAGACTAGTTTACAGCGTTGCCTAAATCAGCTCCTGCTTTAAACTTAACAACATTTTTAGCTGCAATTTGGATAGTTTTACCTGTAGATGGGTTTCTACCTTCTCTTGCATTTCTTCTAGATACGGACCAAGATCCGAAACCTACCAAAGAAACTCTGTTTCCTTTTTTCAAAGAACCTTCAACATTTCCTAAGAAAGACTCTAATGACTTTTTAGCCGCTGCTTTTGTGATGCCAGCGTCAGCTGCCATTGCATCGATCAATTCTGTTTTGTTCATAATGTGATTAAATTAATTGTTGTTAAAAATAATTTTAAACCTTAGACAAATTTATATGGATTTACGACGAACACAAGTAAAACAGAGGGAAATCCCTTGTTTTGTTGATAACTCAGGCCGTTTGTTGATAAAGTAGGGCGTTTTTTACGTTTCTCGCAGCCCAATGAACACGGGGCTTCAGCCGAAATGCGCATTTTGAGCAATTTGTAGTCCATTGAGAACATCTTGTACCGCCATTCTTTTTTTACCCTGTAATTGTATTTCTAGTAGCTTAATATAACCATCCTTAACCGCTACTTTCATCTCTTTTTTACTGGAAAGTATGGTTCCAGGTTTTAGATTATGTTGCTCTAATTGTAGTTCAGTCTTAAAAATTTTAGTAAGTATTTCTTCCTTTTCATTGTACAGAGTGCTCCAAGCACCAGGGTATGGGCTAAGACCTCTAATGAAATCATACACTTTCTTGGCAGGGCGATTCCAATCTATTACACAAGTTTCTCTTTGTAATTTGTGCGCCAGTTTTAGGTCTGTCTTATCTTTCTGTAGGATGGTCTTAAAATTACCTGCTTTAATTCTTTCAACAGTTTTTAATACTAGTTGTGCCCCTAAGGTCATAAGTCTATCATGTAAGGCTTCTACGTTATCTTCTATATAGATAGGCGCTTCTTCCTGAAGAATAATCGCTCCCGTATCTATTTTTTCATCAATAAAGAATGTAGTGACCCCAGTTTTTGTCTCTCCATTCATTATAGCCCAATTTATAGGTGCAGCACCTCTATATTGCGGTAAAAGAGAAGCATGTAAATTAAAGGTCCCATATTCGGGCATTACCCAAACGTTCTTTGGTAACATTCTAAAGGCTACTACAATTTGAAGGTTAGCCTTTAAATCTTCCAAGTTCCTTAAAAAGGTATCATCTTTAAGATTGGTGGGCTGTAAAATGGTTAATCTTTTTTCTAAAGCGTATTTTTTAACGGCCGACTCATTTATTCTCCTTCCTCTTCCAGCTGGGCGATCAGGTGCGGTTATAACCCCAACGATATTACATTGTTGCCTAACTAGGGAGTCAAGTACACCGACAGCGAAGTCCGGTGTTCCCATGAAAACTATTCTTAATTCTTTCATATTATTTTTTAAGTATCCCATTTGCCTAAAGTATTGTTCCCACGAAGGATTTACAAGCTTTAAACCGTATATTGATTTTTTGAATTCAGTTTAATTTTTCCATCTTCCAGCAATTCTTTTAGTACAGCCAAGATAATTTCTGGCTCTACATTTAATGATGTTTGCATAGTCCTAGATGATGCAGGGTTCGAGCTCAAGATAGTTAGAATGTCCTTTTGTACGCGCTTTGATAAATCCTGTCCGTTTTCATCTCCTAAACAAACATCGCATAGTCCGCAGGGATGCGTTGTTTTTTCCCCAAAGTATTGTAGTAACTGTATACTTCTACACGTCCTTCTATTGTCAATGTAAGTCAACATCTGGTGTACATGATAGGTTTTAAGGGCATTCTGTTCTTTTAAACTTCCCGCAAATTTATTTATAGTTAGGTCATCTTCTCGTGGCACTAAAAAAGAAATCTCCAGGTCATTGTGTTTTCCCTTATATGAGATGAGTCCGTCTTCTGAAATTCTTTCTAGAACACTTAAAACTTTCTGCTCGCTGACTTGTAGTTTTTTTGATAGTAATATTGTATTTACACTTATTTCGTGCTCAAAAATACCTCCATAGGTCCTTAAAATGGTTCTTATAATTTCTGAGAAGGACGCATTCTTTTTTAAATAATCAAAAAGTGTATCCTTGTCCACTATAAATTGAATAGTAGATTTTCGTGAAAATGCGGTTATCAATGAGATGACAGAGTTTCTGTCAAGAATGTTAAGAGCATTGTAGGCGAGTAAGGTATTAAGTTTGTAGATAGCGCAGAAATCATTAAAATTTAGTTGGTGGGTTTCAGTATTGAGTTCTCCATAAGCAATTTGAAAATAGTTGCTAAGTTTCTTGTAAACCAACTTTACAAAATCAACGTCTGGAAGTGTACTTAAAAACTGATTTTTTACCTGTTCCTTATCATTGTCATTCGTAATTAAAATAGCATTGGCACTGTCGCCGTTTCTGCCTGCTCTACCAGCTTCTTGGAAATAATTCTCTATACAATCCGGTATTTGATAATGCAATACTAATGAAACGTCCGGTTTGTCTATTCCCATTCCAAAAGCATTGGTGGCCACCATAATTTTCACCTCATTTTTTAGCCATTTTTCTAGCTTCTCTTTCTTCTCTTTTTGAGGAATACCTCCATGATAAAAAGTTGCTGAGATTTTATGTTCAGCAAGATGTCCGGAAATCTCTTCCGCCAGTCTTCTAGTTCTTACATAGACTATACCACTGCCTTTAATCGCAGCACAATATTGTCTCAACCTATACTTTTTATCTTCTTCTAAAATAACTTTGAAAGCGATATTCTTTCTTGAAAAAGAGTCTTTCTGTATCAAAGGATTAATCAATTCAAGCTTTTCGATAATATCCTTGGCTACCCTAAAAGTGGCTGTTGCCGTTAGTGCCATCATCGGAACCGTAGGCTGTAGTGTCCGTAAAGTATTACATGTTAAGTAAGCCGGTCTAAAATCGTGACCCCATTGAGATATACAATGGGCCTCATCTACAACGAGTAGATTTACTGTCATCTGGGCAATACTTTGTTGTACACGTTCTTGCGAGAGGCGTTCTGGCGATAGATAAAGGAACTTGTAATTTCCGTATCTACAGTTATCCAATAATACTCCTACTTCCTCCGTATGTAGCCCTCCGGTTAATCCAATGGCCTTTATTCCTAAATTTTTGAGTCCTTCTACCTGATTTTGAATTAAAGCAATTAGAGGGGAAATAACAATGCATATACCTTCTCTCATCATTGCAGGAACCTGAAAACAGATAGATTTCCCACCTCCGGTGGGTAAGAGCCCTAGAACATCTTCACCATTCAAGGCCGCATTTATAAGTGTTTTTTGCGAACCCTTGAACTGTTTAAAACCCCAATATTTCTCAAGAACTGTTTCTGGCCTGTTGTCCATGATCTATTTTTGGATGTTATGGAGAATAAAATTCATCCTTTCGGCTATACTGGCAAAGGGGACTTTAATAATATTATATCCTAAGGCCGTGTATGTTTTCTCAAGGTGATGGTGTATTTCGGTAGCCTGTGCATAATTTTCTAACCGCTCATTGTCTTGAATGTATATTTCTCGCCACGGTGGTAAGATAAAGATTTGGTCGTACCTGTTCTGCTGACATATCTGAGTAAAATCTTGTTCATAAGACTGGTCAAAATAATCCATATAAGCTAGCACATCCGGCATTCCTCTATCGTAAAAAACTATTTCCCTATCTAGTTCTTTAGCCTTTTTATATTGATTTAGCCTCCCATGGAGAAGATTAATATTGAATGATTTTGAATCATCTACAAAAGCAATTGGATTGGTGCCCGGTGTATCTAGATTAAAATCTTTTTTAGCTTCAAGCGTCATACTACGTATGATTTCATGAAAACAATAATGTCCAGAAGATTCAAGGGCATTTATGATCACGGTTTTTCCCGTTCCAGGACCACCCGTTATTACAATTCTCTTTTGCTCCAAATTCTTTATTTATGGCTACAAAAATAGACAAACCCTATAGCATTTAAAAACTAGTGGATTCCTCTTATCTTTGCACTTAAAATTGATACGATGGCCGATAAGAATACAGAGGAATTTTATACACGTTTAAAGGAGCAGTTATTAGACAGTAGTTCGTGGCCCTCTAACTATCTCTACAAGTTCATTGTTGCTTCCGATGAAGATAAAATCAAACAAATACACAAAATTTTTGATAATACGGGAGCGGTTATCGAATCTAAAAAATCCAAAAAAGGGAAATACACGAGTGTATCCATTACGGTAAATCTTGAAAACCCTGATCAAGTAATCCAAAAATATAAGGAAGTAGGCGCAATAGAGGGGGTAATCTCCTTGTAAAATAGTATTTCAGCTATAATTTTCTTAATTTGCGAACGTTATTAGAATATTTCTTCAAACAATTTTAAAGTAAAAATTCCCAATTTGGATATAGTAGAACACCTAGAATATAATACGGAGCGTCCACATTTGATTATTCCGGAATATGGTCGTCATTTTCAAAAGATGGTAGACCATGCGGTCTCAATAGCCGACCCTGTAGAAAGAAACAAGATTGCTCAATCCATTATCAGTGTAATGGGAAACCTACAACCCCATCTAAGGGATGTCCCAGATTTTCAACACAAATTGTGGGATCAGTTATTTATTATGTCCGATTTTAAATTGGATGTAGAGTCTCCTTTTCCCATAACCTCTAAGGAAGTATTACGTCAAAGGCCAGAGCCTTTGGAGTATCCTCAAAATTTTCCGAAATATCGTTTTTACGGAAATAACATCAAAAGAATGATTGACGTTGCAGTGAGTTGGGAAAAAGGCGATAAGCGTTCAGGATTGGAATATACGATTGCCAATCACATGAAAAAGTGCTACCTGAACTGGAACAAGGATGTGGTCGATGATTCGACCATTTTTAAACATCTTTTTGAACTTAGCGATGGCCAAATTGATTTGGCTGCCGATGGTGAAAGCCTTACCGATAGTGGACAGTTCCTAAAGAATAGAGTAGCCAAAAATCCAAGGTCTAGCTCCAATAAAAAAAATCAAAGAAATAATAATCGCGGTAAAAAACGCTACTAAATCTCTTCTAATATAGATGGGAACATTCAGAATAGAAGGTGGTCACCAACTTTCAGGTGAAATAACGCCTCAAGGGGCCAAAAACGAAGCTTTACAAATCCTTTGTGCAGTACTTCTTACTCCGGAAAAGGTATACATACATAACATACCGGATATCGTAGATGTGAACAAGCTTATTGCCCTTTTAGAGGATTTGGGCGTTAAGATTCAGAAAAAAGGCAAAGGTTCTTATACTTTTAAAGCGGACGATATCAACTTAGATTATCTGCAATCCGATCAGTTCAAGAAAGACGGCAGAGGACTTAGAGGTTCTATAATGTTGGTTGGTCCTTTATTGGCAAGATTTGGTAAGGGATACATTCCGAAGCCCGGTGGGGACAAAATCGGTAGGCGCAGGTTAGATACCCACTTTGAAGGTTTTATCAAACTAGGCGCTAAATTCAGGTACAATCGTGAAGAATATTTCTACGGAGTGGAAGCTAAAAAACTAAAAGGAACTTACATGCTTTTAGATGAGGCTTCGGTAACCGGGACCGCTAATATTGTTATGGCGGCCGTACTGGCGGAAGGGCAGACGACTATTTATAATGCTGCCTGTGAACCCTATCTACAGCAACTCTGTAAGATGCTGAACCGTATGGGAGCTAAAATTTCCGGTGTAGGCTCCAATCTTTTGGTGATAGACGGTGTTAAAGAATTGGGTGGTACGGAACACACGATGCTTCCCGACATGATTGAAATAGGTAGCTGGATAGGTCTTGCTGCAATGACAAAGAGCGAACTTACCATCAAAAATGTAAGCTGGGACGATTTGGGGCAAATACCCACGGTTTTTAAAAAGCTGGGAATTCAGCTAGAACGAAAAGGTGATGATATTTATATTCCCGAGCATAAAGACGGATATGAGATACAAAACTATATAGATGGTTCTATCTTAACTATCGCAGATGCACCTTGGCCTGGATTAACGCCAGATTTATTAAGTATTATTCTCGTAATGTCCACGCAGGCTAGGGGAGAAGTGGTCATACATCAAAAAATGTTCGAAAGCCGTTTGTTCTTTGTGGATAAATTGTTGGACATGGGTGCTAAGATTATTCTTTGTGATCCGCATAGAGCTGCGGTTATGGGACATGATTTTAAATCTAGTCTAAAGGCGACGACCATGACTTCACCGGACATAAGGGCAGGGGTATCATTGTTGATAGCTGCACTTTCCGCAAAAGGTACTTCTACCATCCATAATATTGAGCAAATAGACCGAGGTTATGAAAATATAGACGAACGTTTACGTGCTATTGGTGCTAAAATTACGAGACTTTAAATTATTAAAGAATATTATTCCAAACAGAGAGCATAAATAGCACCGTCCATAGGGCAGTTCTAATCCAGTTACGTTGTATCAGTTTTTCCACGGAATCCGCTACTTTTTCACCTTTTGAAATATTGTTGTGCAGTGGTACGAACTGGGTGAAGGTCGATAACCAGACCAATACCACTAGAACTGCACTACAATAGGTAAAAATTTCTTGAGTTTTATATAGTTGATAAGCTACCACAAATACTTGGGTGAACATCAAGGGTATGACAATACTTGCTAATCTTTTGGTGTATATCCTGTGCCATGGAAGTAAGTTTTCGTGTGTGTATCGTGCAAAGCTTGGATAAATGATGAGTTGTACCATCCAAATGAGTACTACCAATCCAAAATCACCTAACATTCTTATCAAGTTTACGGTCATAACGATTTAATTTTTTGAAACAACATAGGCCCAGTACATGAGTAAGGGATGAATTAAGAGTAGTCTACCCCAAGAAACCCATTCGGGAACACACAATCCATCTTCAACGCAAGAACCCTGTGCTATAAAAAAGATATGGGAAGGTATCAATACTATTAATAATAATACAATGGCGTAACAAGCGAACTTTCTATATTTAGGAGATAAGACTATACAACCTAAAATTAATTCTATACCGCCAACGGTATAATTTATAAGATAAGGTTGGGGCAGGTAATCGGGGATAAGTTTTAAATAAAAGGAAGGATTTATGAAGTGATATAAACCTGCACTAATATAAAATACGGCCAACGTAGTAGTAATGGCTTTTTTAGTCAGGTCAGCTTCCATTTATACTCGTAGTGTACTTTTTTTAGAATAAGAAAGAAGGGAATCCACCATATAAAATCGTTGGTTATTAAGGTGTAAACAAATTCAAACGGGACAATATCTTGCAGGTAGTTGAACAAGAAGCCAAGAGGACCAAAAATTTTTCCAAGAAAACCTACCGCTACAATGGGCCAATGTCTCAAAGGGTCATAAGAAGCCCACCAGTAACCTAGGCCGTATACGCCAATAACCATTCCCATTCCTTGCCATACCATAGGATGATTTAAAGGTTCCATGCCTACAATGTCAAAAAAGTGATTGGGAAAAAGTACTACCCATGCACCCCATATTATATTGTATACCGCGGCAAGTTTCAAGGTAGTTTTCATCATTTTTCAATTATAGTACCATCAGGATATTTAGCAAACCTGCCTTTGTCTACATCATGTACATAATCCAGGTAGCGCCAAGGCCAACCGCCAAATTGTGTCAATTGGTATTCTTGCATCGCTTTTTGTATTTCATCATCGGAATTCATGACAAAAGGACCATATTTGGCCACTGGTTCCGCTATTGGTTTCCCTTGTAAAAGCAGGAGAGAAGCAGTTTTATTCTTGGCACTAATGACAACATCCTCAACTGAATTCAATTGAATACCGTGATTTGGCATCATTTTTTGATTATCTATCTCAATCGCTTCCCCTTCATAAAAATATAAGGTGCGACTTAGATTTTGAGAAGCTTTTGGCAAAATAAAATTGCTTCCAGACTCGATGTGAATATTCCAGATGGCGACTTCGTTCGTTGTTGTAGCGGCCCAAGAATCTGGTGCAGGCTCGGGCGCGTCAGTATCTTTAAAACTGCCTGCAATCACTTTTATACGAACACCTTCTTGCTGTAAAACAGGAATATCTTCGTGCCATAACATCTTAAAATGCGGCGTCACAAATTTATTTGCTTTTGGCAGGTTAAGCCATATCTGAAATAACTCTAGCGTATTTTCCTTCTCGGTGTTCAATAGTGGAAACATTTCGGAATGTTGTACTCCGCTCCCGGCGGTCATCCATTGTACATCGCCTTGGCCAAATCTTCCGGCGGCACCTAGGGAATCCGAATGGTCACAAAAACCTTTGTTGACAATGGTAATGGTTTCAAAACCTCGGTGAGGATGTGCGGGAAAGCCTGGAATGCTTTCTCCATGATACATACGCCAGCCATCTTTCAATGTAAAATCGTTTCCTAAATTTCTACCTTCCAAAGAGGCGTCTGGTCCCATTTCGCCATTGCCCCTTGGATAGTGGTCCAAATGATAAACACAGAATAAAAACGGGTCTTGCGTTTGCCAAGGAAAACCTAGTTGAAAAATTTGTTGAATGGGACTACTCATATTTTAAGTTCAAAAATCAATCTAATACTTGCAACTTCTGCTTTTTGATATTAAGTTTAATGTTGGGCGGTATTAATTTCAATCCAATACTCATCCGGGTCTTGAATATAAATTTGTTGTACTCCATCTGTTCTCGTGGTAATCGCGTTCTCTTTTCCGGGCCAATCCCAAAATTTGATATTGTTCCTTTTAAGATTGCCTATGACGCCATCTAAATCTTGGGTCGCCAAGCATAGATGCATAGATTTATTTTTTTCAAAGGGAGCGAATTCCTTTTGAATAAGATGTATCTGAGATTTTCCACTTATCGTAAACCATCGAAATCCTGGTTTTTTATCCGGATGCGGGGTTTCCACTAATTTTAAAATAGTACCATAAAATTCTGCGCTCTTATCTACATCTTCTACAACAATCGCAAAATGGTCTATTTTGAAGTCAAAAGACTGTGCCGAAGCAGTGAGACTAAAAATTAGGGTAATAAGTACGCTGATTTTTTTCATAAATGTTTCATCTAAAAGGTAAAGGGCCGATGTATTTATTTTTCTAAGGCGTCTATTTCTTTTTGAACTTTGTCCGCTTCGGCATATTTACCATCACTAGCGGAGCGATTGCTCTTCGAAAGGTCAAAGGCTTCCTTCATTAGTTTTTTATATTTTTCTTCTAATTTCTCTTTTTCTGATTTCTTTTTAAACAATCCGAACATAGCTATTTTTTTATAATTAATTAATTTCCATTGATTGGTGCAGGACCATCAATCATTGGTTCGTAAACTTCATCTCCTTTTCTAGTCTTAAATTCCTCTTTCACTTTTGTCACCATTTTTGGATTTTCAAACAAATCCAACATGGTCATACCCATTGCTTTAGCGGCATATACCATTCCTTTATGGCCTATGGACATTCCGCCACAGGCGACCACTGCCCATGAGTGCCAAGGAGTATCTTTAGGAGCTACGGTTACCCCAAGGTTAATGTTGGGAACATTCCAACTCACATCACCAACATCCGTTGAACCGCCACCTGGAGTTTCCTCGGTCTCTTTTAAAGGATATATTTTACTGTCCATACCCACTTCTGGTTTTCCCGTAGCCTTTTGTATGGCTTTGCCAAATGCCGTTTCTTCTTCGGTGTAGGTGATAGGACCCAATAATTCTAAATTCGCTTGCATAATTTCACCTCCAGAGCGGTTCACCAAGGTTTCGTAGATACCGGAAACCAAGGAGATTTTATAATCTACATCCGCCATAATGGCTGCACCTTCCGCCATTTCCTTTACTCGCTCATAAGTGGGTAACATTATCTTACGTTTTGGGTCGCGTACACGAACCCAAAGTTTAGCATAGTCCGGTACAACGTTCACTACCTGTCCGCCATCCTGAATATGATAGTGTATTCTAGAACTTGGAAGTATATGTTCTCTATAGTAGTTGATTCCTGTAGTATAAAGCTCTAAGGCATCGGAAGCACTTTTTCCGTTCCATGGGTCCGCGGAGGCATGAGCAGTTTGTCCATAGAACTCTACTATAAAATCAATTAGCGAAAGACCGCTTTGCACATCCGCCTCAATAACTGCTGAAGGGTGCCAGCTAATATTTACGTCTACATCGTCCCAAAGCCCGGCTTTTACCATCCAGACCTTAGCAAAGTATTTTTCTTCCGCCGGAGTTCCTAGAAATTTAACCGTACCTTTTATTTCACCTGCATCCATCAACTCTTTTATCGCAATGGCAGCACCAAGACTTGATGTGCCGAACATGTTATGACCGCAACCATGACCCGCTGCACCTTCTTTATAAGGTTCTTTTACAGGCGTGGTTTTCTGTGATATACCAGGAAGCGCATCAAACTCCCCCAGTATGCTTATAACTGGCTTTCCAGAACCATAGGTAGCGATAAAAGCGGTCGGGATATCGGCAACGCCACGGGTGACTTTAAGTCCATTTTTTTCCGCATAATCCGCCAAAATTTTAGAAGAACCTTTTTCATTGAAGGCTGTTTCTGCCAATGCCCAAATAGAATCACTTATTCTAATGAGTTCGTTTTTGTGATTTTCGACAGAAGCAATAATGGCCTTCTTGTTTTTAGATAATTTTTGTCCTGTAGCAAGGAAGCAGGATAATAAAATCAAGGTGGTTATAACAGTATTTTTCATTCTTTAGGTTTTTTTGTTACCATAATTTATAGTGCACCTAAAGATAATCAAAGTAGTTCTAAATATGCACCGAATTCTTAGCTGTGTTCATCCCAAACCGGTCTTCCTGGGAGTGTATGCTTTTTAACGATTCTTTTACTCTCTATTTGGGTATTTTTATTTTTTTTGAACGCATATAATGCGTCTCCGGCAAATTTTCGCATCGTTTTTAAACAAACGATAGGTTCTGGATAGTCTTTTCCGATAGTGAAACCTAAAAACCCCTGTTCCATTAATGGAATTTTCCATGGTTCATGTAGGTATGCTACGGGAAGGTCCTTCAATTCAGGCACCCATTTTTTAATAAAAACACCCTCTGAATCATGTTCTAGACTATTTTTTATAGGATTATAAATACGTATAGTATTAACACCTGTTTCTCCAGATTGCATGTTCAATTGCGGAAAATGTATTCCCGGTTCAAAGTCAAGAAAATTTTTGGCCAAATGTTCCGTACAATCTTGCCAAGGTTGCCAGAGCAGATGCGTGAAAAAAGACGCCAGCATGGCACGTAACCTAAAGTTTATAAATCCTGTTTCCATTAAACAGCGCATTGCTGCATCAATTAATGGCACCCCCGTTCTGCCTTCTCGCCACGCTTTTTGTAAGTGGGGTTTTCTTTCCTTTTCTAGTTGATGGTACCCCTTGTTAAGACTTCTGAACTCCATCTCACCCTCCATTTCAAATTTTTGAATAAAGTGTGCCTGCCATCGCATACGTGAAAGAAAAGAATTTAGATTACGTTTGTTTTCCGTCCTCCCTTTATGTCCCGCAGCGTATTGGCATACCTGCCGTGTGGACAGATTACCCCAGGCAAGATATGGCGATAGTCTACTACTATAAAGCCTTGATGTAGCTGGTTTTGAGTAATTATAGTTGTATCCTTTAATACGTTCTTTTAAGAAAGAATCCAGATATTTCACGGCATATTCAGTACCTCCTTTTTGAATTTTTGAGTTGGCGGGTGTTATTAAAGAGACGGGAGTAAAATGTTTTGCTATTAAGTCATCAATCTGAGTGATGCTATAGAATGTACCCACTTCCATTTCGGGCTTAAATATATTCGCATTAATAAAGGAAACCCAATCCTCTTTCCATTTTTTTCTATCTCGTCTTCCTCTAAAAACACCGTTTTGAGTACTTTCATCCCAATGAACCTCATTTACCTTACACCATTTTGATACGGCGATATCCCTGTCGTACGTAATGCGCATTCCTGTCTCTTGATATGAAAATAATCGTTCAATTTTGGTTTGTTGATGTAGGGTTTTAAATGTGTCTAAAATGGGTGTGTCCAAAACCAAAATCTTAGTGTTATAAAAACCTAGTTGGCGTTGTAAATCTTGGAGGCTTTGCTTTATGAAGTTGATATGTTTGCTGCTGTAATGGGCATCCTGTGTCCACAGAGGTTCAAAACTATATAGCAAAAGTATAGGTAGTCCTGTATTAATGGCCTTTACGAGCGGTTCGTGGTCCAATAGCCTTAAATCTCTTTTGAACCAAACAACTACCATAATAATTCAACTTTTATGCGACTTAAGGAATTTGGCCGATGGTTTATACAAAGGACCATAACTTTGTATAAATATACTATGATAGGTTACAAGAAAGAAGCTCTTTAAAAGTTCTTTTTTTCCTATCCCTGAATTTCAAGTGAATCAAGGGCAAATCAGTGAACGCCATGATTAATGCCTGTTTCTCTAGATGACAAGGGTTTTATTACTACTCGTGATTACAATTTATCGATGTATTATCCGTTAGTATTCAATTAATTACAGTTAATTATTTGGTGTTATGAAAAATCTATTTCAGTTATTTACGTTCATTGCTTTTATTTTTAAGAGCTTGTAGTGCTACCAATCGTTTAACCATGGGGGTTACGGAACCAGCTAGAATTCCTTTGGATTCCGATATTACTAAAATCGGAATTATTAATAGAAGTATTCCCTCCGAAGGAAATAAGGTAGTTAATGAAATAGATAAAGTATTATCCTTAGAGGGAAAAAATTTAGACAAGGAAGGCGCCGAGGCAGCCATTAGAGGATTGGGCAACGAATTGACTAGAGGAGAACGTTTTGACAAAGTTGAAATATTAACAGCTATCGATTCTCAACGAAAAGGTCTCGGAGTATTTCTGGCTGCACTCCCTTGGGATACCGTGGAACAGATTTGTAAAGAGTATGATGTGGATATCTTATTTTCATTAGAGTTTTATGATACGGATACAGCGGCAGATTACGAATTGAGTATGGTTACCATACCTAATAATTTAGGAATAGACGCTAAGGTCCCTGGACATAAGGTGCAATTGAATACAGTCATAAAGAACGGCTGGCGCATTTATGACCCTGTGGGGAGTGTGTTATTGGACGAGTACGTTTCTAAGAACTATTTAACTTCAAGGGGCGCAGGGATAAATCCAGTTAAAGCCATTGAAGCCGTGATCGGCAGAAAAGAGGGCGTACAAGAAATTAGCAGCAATTTAGGTAACCAGTACGGTTTACAGACAAAACCGTTAAGAAGGATAGTGGCAAGGGATTATTTTGTTCGTGGTACGGATAACTTTTCTATAGCCAGAAGAAGGGCGCAAACTGGAGATTGGAATGGTGCTGCCGATTTATGGGAACGTGAAATTAACCATCCCAAAATGAAAGTTGCCGGACGTGCCTACTACAATATGGCTATTATAAATGAGATAAACGGTAATTTAGAGAAAGCCATTGAACGGGCCTCCAAGGCCTATTCCGATTATGGTAATAATATGGCGCTGGGCTACGTAAATATTCTAAAAAGAAGAGTTGTTGACCAAAGGCAATTGAACAATCAGTTATCAAGTCTAAATTTTGACTAGCTCACGGCTTCTTTGTAGGTTTTTAAACAGCGCTCTCGTGCCATTTTATGGTCTACCATCTTATCCGGGTAACTTAATTCCTGTATTTCTGGAACCCACTTATTAATGTATTCCTTTTGCTTATCAAACTTATCAATCTGCGTCATGGGATTGAAAATTCTAAAATACGGAGCAGCATCTACACCGCTACCTGCTGCCCATTGCCAATTACCAACATTGGCACTCATGTCATAGTCCAGTAGTTTTTCAGCAAAATAGGTTTCGCCCCAGCGCCAGTCAATTAGAAGATGTTTGCACAAGAAACTGGCCACCAACATACGTACGCGGTTGTGCATATACCCAGTGGTATTGAGCTCTCGCATTCCTGCATCGACCAGTGCATAGCCCGTCATCCCATTTTTCCATTTTTCAAATTCATCCTCATTGTTACGCCATTCTATGCGGTCATATTTTGACCGAAACGCTTTGTTTCGGGTGTGGGGAAAATGCCATAGAATCTGCATAAAGAATTCCCGCCAAATAAGTTCGCTCCAAAAGACTTCATTTTCTTCGGCAATAGCTTTTTTCATCATTTTACGTACCGATACTGTTCCGAATCTTAGATGTGGACCAAGTCTTGAAGTTCCGTTTTCTATTGCGGGGTAATTGCGTGTATCCTCGTAATTATTGATTAGAGTAGGGGTTACGTTATATGAAGGGACTTTTATCTTTGAGGTTTCAAAACCCATGTCGGGTAAAGAAAGATTCGGTAGCCTTGAGTGTTTGATGAGATTACTCCTGTATGGACTTGTATAATGTACCGTTAAGTGGTCTGCGTTGAACTGGGATTTCCATTTATTCTTATAAGGGGTATAAACCACATACGGTTCTCCATCATCTTTTACGACCTCACTTTTCTCAAAGATCACTTGGTCTTTGAAGGTATGAAATGAAATGTCATGTTCATCAAGAGAATTTTTTATCTCTTCATCACGCTTTTTAGCATATGGCTCGTAATCGTGATTCGTAAAAACCGCTTTAATATCATATTCTTTAATAAGACTATTGAACACCTCTTGAGGTTTGCCATGATATAGCGCAATAGAACTATCGTCATTCTCCTGCAAATCTTCCCTCATACTCTGGAGTGTCTCATGTATAAAATTTACACGAGGGTCGTCTTTAGGCAGATTATCTAAAATTTCAGTATCAAAAATGAATATTGGAAACACTGGATAGTCACTTTTAAGTGCCTGCAAAAAACCAATGTTGTCATCAAGACGCAAGTCTCTTCTAAACCAAAAAACTGAAACTTCTTTACTCATATTTAGGAAATATTCAAGGTAGACATTCCGCCATCAACTCCTACGATTTGACCGGTCATCCAGGTGCTATCATCACTTAGTAAAAATAAGGCAATATTGGCAATGTCCTCAGGAGTTCCCACTCTTTTAAGCGGATGACGCTGAGACATCATTTCAACTTTTTTGTCATTATTTAAAAGACGCCCTGCTAAAGGAGTATTGACTAAGGAAGGTGCCACTACGTTTACCCGCAACTTTGGTGCGTACTCGGCAGCCATGGATTTTGCAAATCCTTCTATGGCTCCCTTTGCCGCCGCCACACTCGTGTGGAAAGGCATTCCTGTTCCTACGGCTACGGTACTGAAAAAAACCATGCTACCGCCTTCCGCCATTTTACCAATGATGGTTTTTACAACGCGCACCATACTAAAAAAATTTAGGTGCATATCTTCCTCAAAGGTATCTAAACTCATCATTTTAAATGGTTTTAGATTTATACTTCCCGGGCAGTACACAAAACTGTGGATTTCATCAGGCATCTGGGTCATATCCAACTCGTCCGTTGTAGCGTCAAAGGGAATATGAGTTACCTCTAAGTCATCTAGCTTTTCTTTAGTACGTGAGGCAATGTAAACATTATTGTTGTTTTGCAATTTTTTAGCCAAGGCATGTCCTATGCCATGTGAACCTCCTATTAAAAGTATATTTTTCCTCATAGTCTAAAATGATTTATATGTTATCGTTTTCGGTGCACCCTCAACGGTTCCGAATAACTTGATTAGCTTTTTTTCTCTAAATTCAAAAATTTTTTTCAACTGATTTTTAACAATAATCGGATGTGCTATCTGTCCTAGAACACCAAGAGGAATTTTATAATCTATGATATCTTCCATTTCCACCCCGCCATCAATTTCCTTAATAAAATGCTTGTGATGCCATAAAGCATAGGGACCGAAACGTTGTTCGTCTACGAAATAATCACCCTCCTTAACCTGAGTTATTTCTGTAACCCATTTTGTGGTATAACCAGGAAATGGAGATACTTTGTACTGAATTATCTGTCCTGGAAACATGGGCCTATCTGCACCCGATAGAATGGTAAATTCCATATGTTCTGGAGTAATGACCTTGAGATTACCTGGGTCTGACAAAAAATCCCATGCTTTGGATTTAGAGATGGGTAAGGCTTGTTTGGAATGTAACTGATACAGTTTCATAAATAAGTTTTCACAAATATATGTTCATTTATGTTTAGCAAAAAATATAATTAGTTAAACAAAATCTAATATATACCTTAGACCCTCATAAGGCGTTGAGGCATATGGTTTTACTTATTTAAGACTTTCTTAACTAATGTAGCCTAGGTTTATCTTTAGTTTTGTAACAACACTAAAAATCAAACATAATATGAATAAAGTAGTACTTTTTTTATTAGCAATTGTTGCTTCGTTTTCCTTGGAAGCACAGATTGAGACACCAGCTCCTAGTCCGGCATCTAAGTTGATGCAAACCGTTGGTTTAACAGAAGTCATGGTAGACTATTCTAGACCTTCTATGCGTGGCAGAGCTGTTTTTGGCGAACTGGTTCCTTATGGGAAATTATGGAGAACAGGCGCCAATGCTTACACTAAAATAAGTTTTGATACGGATGTTACCATATCCGGTCAAGAAGTAAAATCAGGAACGTATTCTATCTTTACTAAACCAGGCGAAAAGAACTGGGAAGTGTTCTTTTATACTGATACCCAAGGTGGAGGAACGCCTAGAGAGTGGGACGATGCCAAAGTCGTAGCAAAAGCAACTGTGCCTGTTTATCAGATGGATATGCCCGTGGAGACTTTTACCATTACTATTGATGATGTAAAGAGTAACGGTGCCAATATCGGTATCATTTGGGAGAATGTATACGTGGCTATTCCTTTTGGAGTTCCTGCGGATAAAGCGGTGATGAGCAGCATTGATAAAGCTCTAGCAGGACCTACTGCTGGAGATTATTATACGGCCGCCGTGTATTATTCCAGTGAAAATAAAGACATAAACAAGGCCAAGGAATGGATGGACAAGGCTATGAGTATGACCGAGAAGCCAGCCTTTTGGCAGTTAAGACAGCAGTCTCTTATTTTAGCGAAAGCCGGAGATAAAAAAGGTGCGATCGAAGTTGCGAAAAAATCATTGATGGGAGCTGAGGCTGCTGGTAATGATGATTATGTTAAGATGAATAAAGATTCTTTAAAAGAATGGGGGGCTAAATAAAACCTTCAAACTTCAAACAAAAAAACCTGCTATCCTAAAAGGAATGCAGGTTTTTTATTTCGATAAATCCAATAACTGAAGGCCTTCATCGACCTGCAAATGATATACTTCTGCTTCTATTCCCATTTCAGATTTGTATTTGGACAAAATTGATTCAATACTTTCATTTAATAGGCTGGTCTTCATTAAATTAATAGTGCAACCGCCAAATCCACCGCCCATCATCCTTGCGCCCATTATACCTGTTAATTTTTCACTGGTGCTAACGAGGTAGTCTAGTTCTTTTGTGCTAATTTCAAACTCTTTGGACAAAGCCCAATGTCCTTCCAATAAGATTTTACCGATTTGCTCAGGTTGACCTTTATATAAGGCGGTTTTCATTTTTAGAACTCTGTCATTCTCTTGTAGTACATAAAAACTACGTTTATAACCTACAGGAGATACTACATTCCTTATTCTTTCTAAATCTGCCAATGAAACATCGCGTAAGGACTTTACTTCTTTTCTAAACTCATTTACTTTAGCTACTACTTTTTCACAAGATCTCCTTCGTTCATTATAGGCTTCGTCCACTGCCAAGTTGTGCGTAATATTAGAATTAATAAGTACCCAACTGTAGCCTTTAATATTCGTAGGCACATATTCATATTTTAGACTTTTACAGTCCAAGAACAGCACATAGTCTTTTTTACCGAATAATATGGCGTATTGATCCATTAGGCCGCAATTTAAACCTATTCGGTGTTCCGCTCTTTGAGCAATTATTGCAATTTCTTCTTTTGAAATACCTAAGTCCAATACTTCTGAAATACCATATATAAAACCGCAACACAGCGCTGCGGAAGAAGAAAGGCCGGCGCCTATGGGTATATCGCCACCAAAGACGCAATCAAAACCTTTTAATGGATATTTTCTTTCGATTAATATTTCAAGAATAGATTTAAAGTAATTTCCCCAAAAAGAGTTGAAAGGTCTATTATTTCCCTCTACATCGAATATGAGGCGTTCTGGTTGTATTATAAAGGTTTCTACATGAATAGAGTTGGATTGATTTGTTTGAATAGCAAAATATACTCCTTTGTTTATGGATGCGGGTAAAACATAGCCCAAGTTATAATCTGTATGTTCCCCGATTATATTTACCCGACCAGGGGCTTTTATCAAAAGAGGGTCGCTATTGTAATTGGCCTTAAATGCTGATTTTATTGTTTCTACCATTGTACGTATTAAATAATTATCTTGACAATTAAACCTCGGGACAGTTAAAGGAATGATTTCTAAAGAAGATTCAACTGATAAACTTACCCTAATTAGAAGTTAAAGGTTTGCTCAACATACGGTCAAAGATTTCGAATACAATGGCTATGGTCATTACCAATGCACAACCAATAAAATTCAACCATAAATAACCTAATTTTTCTTCGCCAGATGGGTAAATATGTATTAGGTTATAATAGACCACGCAGACAATTAGCTGAGTGAGTAAAGCCGCAAAGAAAACTGCATTTCCCCGAACGAACTTCACAAAAAACGCTAGAAGAAAAATACCCAAAACATTACCATAGAATATACTCCCAATAATATTCACCAGTTGTATTAAATTATCAAAAAGGCTGGCAATACAGGCAATTAGGATTGCTATTATACCCCATAGTAGCGTGAAACCCTTTGAAGCACGAACGTAGTGTTTTTCGGTTAGCACTGCATTTTTATTACCCTTGTAATAGTCAAAAGTAATGAGATTAATAAAATAGAGTACGCGATTCCCTAAGGACTTGTTTCTCTTGTAAATATCCAATGCCGTAATGGTTCCAAGAGCGTTTAATTCGGAGGCTGTAGAGGACATAGCGGCTGAAAGGATAACGGCTAATAATAGACCGATTAAACCTTTGGGTAGGTTATTCAGTATAAAATGAATAAAAACATAATCCTTATCATTGGTCTCTACCGTTTCATCTGCTTGGGCTATGAGTTTTTTTGCGGCGACCCTGTTTGCACGATCTTTTTCGTTGATTTTAATAATCTGTTGTTTGGCGACTTCAACCGCTGCATATTCCTTAATTTCTAAAGCAGCGGAAAAATTGTTTTGTGCAATTCGCTTTTCTGCTTCCAATGAAACTTGACCTTCTTGCAACAGTTTATAATCTTCTGCGTATGTTGAGCTCATAACCGCTTGGGTTGCAGAGGGATTAAAATTTAATGGAGATGGATTGTATTGATAAAACACAAAAACCATAACTCCTACCAATAGGATAAAGAATTGCATGGGTATTTTAAATATACCATTGAAAACCAACCCCAGTTGACTTTCTATTATAGATTTACCAGAGAGATAACGTTGTACTTGGCTTTGATCTGTTCCAAAGTAAGCCAGAGCAAGGAAGAGTCCACCCGTGATACCACTCCAGAACGTATATCTGCTAGAGGTGTCCATACTAAAATCGAGGACGTTTAACTTGTTGCTAGCTCCTGCTATTTTCATTGCTTTTGTGAACGTAATGTCGGATGGTAAATAGCCGAGGATAAAAAAGAAAGCGATGAACATGCCGGTCATAATAATGAACATCTGCTGTTTTTGAGTGACACTTACTGCTTTTGTACCGCCCGATACGGTGTATATGATGACCAAGGTGCCAATAATGATATTTAAGGTTCGTAAATCCCAACCCAGTACAGCAGATAAAATAATGGAAGGTGCAAAAATGGTTATCCCGGCAGCCAAACCCCTTTGGATAAGAAATAATATAGCCGCCAAGGAGCGTGTTTTAAGATCGAACCTACTTTCTAAAAATTCATAGGCCGTGTATACCTTCATTCTATGATAAAGTGGTATAAAGACAAGGCAAATGATAATCATGGCCAATGGAAGTCCGAAGTAAAATTGAACAAATCCCATTCCGTCATGAAAAGCTTGTCCGGGGGTAGAAAGGAATGTTATAGCACTTGCCTGTGTTGCCATTACGGATAGACCTATAGTCCACCACTTAGCTTCGTTTCCTCCTCGAACATAGTCATTTACGTTAGTACTTCCTTTGGTTCTCCAAACACCATAAGCTACAATAAAGAGTAGGGTGCCACAAAGAATAGTCCAATCTAATATTCCCATATTACGTGAATGATATCATTAAATAATAGAATATAAGAATATAAATAAGATTAAGAACAAGCACAAAGGAGTATTCTTTTTTCCAGGTTTTATTTTCGTCCTTTTCTTGACTCATCCTTTTATTTGGTCTTTGTTTTCTAATTTATCCTTTCCGACGGATAACATATTCGAGAATAACTTATACGCTCCAGGAACACCGGCGGGTAATTCTCTAAAAAAGCTAAGGCCTGTGTAAATATAATTCCCTTCTCCGTAAGGAGCTATTAAAAGGCTTCCTTTTTTAAGGCTTTCCCCTTCATCTTTCATCTGTAGAATTGGCGTAAATTCCTTGCTCCACTTATTCGGAAAATAAAGTCCCCTTTCCTGAACCCATCCATTAAAATCATCTTCGGAAATCTTATTGGGATAATTAACTAGGGAATGATTTTTTGCAATAATGGCAACTTCTGAGTTTTCATTGGTAACACGATCCCTAGAAATTTGAAGGTCGTACGGAGCTATATTCTCAAATTGGTTGTTCCACCTTCCCGCTGTGTTGTACTGTACAATAACGTTACCTCCGTTTTTTACATAATCCAGTATGTACTTTTGCTTAAAACTTAGTTCTTTGACCACGTTGTAAGCCCTAATTCCTAAAACGACTGCATCATACTTCTCCAAGGTGTTTTCAGAGATGTCATTTGGATCAATTTGATGGACATTATAACCTATTTGTTCCAAACTTGTTGGAACGGCATCGCCTGCACCCATGATATATCCAATATGTTCTCCTACCTTTTCGATATTTAACCGAACTACTTTAGCTTCTGAAGGTAATAAGATAGTTTGGGTAGGAACGTGATCGTAGTCTATGGTCACTAATTCCTTTGTGATCTCCGCGCCATTTAATTTAATAATAGGGGAGATATAACTTTCATTTTCTGATTTGGGCGGACTAAGGGTGAAGAATACCGTTTGTTCATCTCCTTTTTTAGCTATGCTAAATTCTTTCGTCTCCTTATCCACATTCCATTCGTTGTCATAACAGAATTGCACAAGGCCAGAAACGTTATCCTTGTGAGCCTTTATGGTAACAGGAATTTCTTTTGGCGTATCGTTCGCAAAGATAATTACTTTGTCGCTAAAACTGGCCGTGGCCTCTGGAACTATTTCAAAAGGTCGGTAAATCTCCCCTTTATCCGGTTGCGCATATTTATACACTATACTAGCGGTTATGGGTATGTTGACACCTTCAAAAGCGAGGTTGAACGTAGCATTGAAGGCTCTTGGTGTTTCAGGAAGCCCAATTAAATCCTTATTAGTAACCTTGTAGGTGCCTAAGGTGCCGTTCTCCAGCAGCCAATAAGGACTGGTAAAATTGGTGTTTTTTGGAATTGTAAATTCCGTAGTGCTTTTTACCATCACGTTTTCTTTCAACTCTGATGATGTGTCCGCTATGAATTGCCCATTTATTACAACGGATTCCAAAAGTATATTGTTCTCGCTTCGGTTTAAGGCTTCAATATTCACGGATACGACTTCGCCTGGATTGGAACTAGCATTATTAACGAAGGCTTGTAAATGAAGACCGGTGATCGCAGCGATTATTGTTTTTAACTCCTCTGATTTTAAATTTTTCCAATGTTCGTTGCTTACTTGTTGTAATAGGTTGTAAGCCTTAGTGAGATCAGACAGATGAATGGCTGGATTTTTAAAATTGAAATTCTGCTCTACCTTATTTAAAAGAGCACCAATTGCTTCGCCTCCCTCGATTCGTGACCAAGTGGTGTTGATGCCTTCAAATAAATTATTCTTGTCTTTTGGCAAATCACCCTTAAGAAGTTCAACATATTCCGGCTGCGATCCCCTGGAGGTAATCCTACCGAAACCTTGGCATAAATGTTGGCTACTGGCTAATGAAGCTATTTCATTGTTGGATTTTCCTAAAGTGGGATAAAATACACCAACGTCAACATTCAATAGCTTTGATTTATCCGCTTTTTCAAATTTCTCTTGACTTCCGTAAAACCACCAAGAGGTATTAAAAAATAGACGTTGCGGTTGCCATAGTTCCGTAGACTTTAATCTTTCTGGAAATGCATTAGGATCATTCGCCATATCAAAGGCTTCTACACTCAACATGGCCGATGCTGTATGATGGCCATGCGTGGAACCTGGACTTCTGTGGTCAAACCTATTGATAATAACGTCCGGTTTAAATTTTCTTATGGTCGTTACGACATCTCCTAGGATGGTGCTCTTGTCCCAAATTCTCAGTGTCTCCTTTGGATGCTTGGAATACCCAAAATCATTAGCACGGGTAAAAAACTGCTCCCCACCGTCCACTCGTCTTGCTGCTAAAAGTTCTTGGGTACGAAGAACTCCTAAAAGTTCCCTAAGCTCTGAACCAATTAAATTTTGGCCACCATCACCCCTTGTTAAGGAGAGATAGCCGGTTCTTGCGTGAACGTTGTTAGCCAGATACGAAATTAGCCTTGTGTTTTCATCGTCTGGATGCGCGGCAATATATAAGGCAGTGCCCAAAAAGTTGAGTTTTTGTACGGCATGATAAATGTCTGATGAATTCTGGTTTCTTGGTGTTTGGGCAGTAACAAAGTTTGCTAGCAGAAAACTAAAGGTAAAGATTGCCACAAAGTGTCGCATGGTATGGATTTTAGTGTACTTTCAAAGATAACAAGATTAACACCCTAGGGTACTATTTTACGACTTCTTTAACAAACTAGGCCTCGCCCACATCCGAGATGACTTGACCGTCATAGGTAGAGATTAAGACTACGCCCTTTTGGAGGACCATATTATTGGGGTAGGTTAGAATTTCACCATTGGTTTTCCTTAAATGTAAATGAAAAGCCTTAATGTCCTCTATAGTAAAGGTTTCGCCCTGAGGTTGTTCGGGGTCTAGCAACTCTTTGTCCAGAATTTTAATCGTGTTTCCGATTTTAAAAGGAAAGGAAAAGAATATAATAACACCGGCCGTGAGGTTACTTAGAATAGACCATTGCGCAAACAACGCAACTCCTATGACCGCAAAGACTGAGGAAAGCAATACTCCTAAATCCTTGTAATTTACACCCCATATTAATGTGAAACCAGCAAGAGCTACAATGGTCAGGGCTATAGAAATATATTTTATGATGAGATTTGTCCGTACGGGATTAAAATCACCAATCTTACCAACTTTTTTTGCTGCTTTTGTAAAAGCAAACTTTAATACTAACAGCAATGCAAAAACAACTAAGGTTGAAATTAATTCGTCTTTGTGGTTCAGTAAAAACTCTTCCATATTTTATATTCCTAAACTGTCTCTTAAATACAGATCCTTATTGCCGTTTTGTCTCCAATAGGGGGTATTCAAGGTCTTGATTTTTGTACCTGTCGAAGTCAGGGTTTTAGCATTCGCTCCATAACCGCTAGTGAAGGAATCTGACCAACTTTCTATGGTATATGGAAATTGTGTACTAAAGTTAATCTTTAAGGTTCTCTTTAATTCTGGATAATTGACTTCATAAGTCTGTTGCTTGCCATTGTTTGTTAACGAAGCAGTAGCACGATACGCTTTTAATTCCTTGTGGGTCAATCGGGAGAATTCTAAAGAAGGAATCATATTGAAATTTCCCTGGGGTAAATTTTCTGGATTTATGCGAATCTTATTCCAAATTTCATTTTCGAGTACGGTTTTGTCCAATTGTAGTTTTTGGTCTGCTTCGCTTTCAAAATAGGAATGAGACGCTACTTCAAATTTAGCTCTGTTATTCAATTGGGTGTAAACCTGTCCACACCACTCCTGAGAGGAAAACGTAAGCTTAAGCGCATGTTGGTTATCATGGACAGGGTAAAAACTACTGTTCATAATAGAGTAAGGGTAAATACCTGTAAGATAGTTTTTGGTGGAATTCAATTTAAGCACTGGAATGTTATCTGGATTATTACCGTCCGCTTTAACTTGTTTGTCATTTAAAAAGGGTTCCGTGACGTAAATCAGTACAGCGTTTCCCTCTCGCATCTCACCATATCTAGCTTGTTCTAATTTGTAGGAGGTAATCTCCGCCTTTCCTGCATACCAATAGGCTTTGAAATCCTTTGATAGTTCATTTTTCTCAAGACTTACGGCTTCTTTGACCCCTTCGTTCAGTGCAATGTCCGTGGCTTTGTCTTTTTTGTTTTCGGAACAGGAGACCAGTACAACTAGAGTTAGTGTTAGTAGTGAAAAGCCTTTCGCAATTTTTAAGGTAGATTTCATGGTTTGTTTTTTTACTAAATTACCAAAAAGAGATTAGCTTACCATATGCATTAACATTTTATAGACTAACTGGGTAGGTAGCCCCACCACATTGGTATAAGACCCTTTTATTTCTTCAATGCCAACTAAACCGATCCATTCTTGAATACCGTAAGCACCGGCCTTATCAAAAGGTTTATAGTTAGTAATATAATAGTTGATTTCATCATCATCTAGCTCCCTAAATTTGACAGATGTTATTCGATTAAAAACCTTCTGACTGTCTGTAGTGGTAAAACATACTGAAGTTATGACCTGATGCCAGTCATCGGACAATTTTTTAAGCATTTCAAAAGCCTGCTTGGGTGTGGCTGCTTTTGCAAGGGACTCGTTATTATGCCACACCACAGTATCCGATGTGATAAGTATTTCTTTAGGGTTAAGGTCATCTTTGAAAACGCTAGCCTTTAATGCCGCCAGATAATCGGAGATTTCCGCTCCCTTTAAGTGTTCCGGATAGATTTCTTCAACTGGTCTTAACTGAATTTCGAAATCCAGTCCCATTTCCTCAAAGAACATTTTTCTCCTGGGTGAGCCAGAGGCCAATATAAGTTTGTGGTCTTTTAAAATATTTCGCAGCATGGTCAGTCGTTTGCGGCACTAAAGTTACCCGCCCAGTTACCCTGCACTTTCAATACCTGCTCTATAACATCTCTTACGCAGCCCTGCCCTCCGTTAATGTGAGAAATATATTTACTGACGGCCTTTACTTCC
Source organism: Maribacter sp. 4U21 (assembly GCF_002742365.1). Taxonomy (NCBI): domain Bacteria; kingdom Pseudomonadati; phylum Bacteroidota; class Flavobacteriia; order Flavobacteriales; family Flavobacteriaceae; genus Maribacter; species Maribacter sp. 4U21. The sequence continues at coordinate 14,299 of NZ_MDGN01000072.1, read as the reverse complement.
GGAACGGCATTTTGAGGACAGGTCGGCAGCCCCACTGCTTTCATCGGTGGTACGTCCGGTATATCGTCTCCCATATAAAGTACATTCTTGGTTGCGATATCATTGCTTTGCAGATACTCGTTCAGCGCTTCTATTTTATGATGGGCACCCAAGTAAATATCTTTAACGCCAAGACCCTTCAAACGGATTCTTACCCCTTCATTAGTGCCTCCGGTTATAATACAGACATGATACCCTTTTTGTAAGGCCACTTTTAAGGCATACCCATCTTTAACGTTCATTTTACGAAGCATTTCTCCTTCTGAAGTAACTAGAAGACTGCCATCCGTAAAAACCCCATCTACGTCAAAAACGAATGTGGTAATATGCTCTAAATATTCTTTATAACTTTTTTCCATAGGAAGCTTTAATTGCGTTGCTCATTAATTTATAAATTTCTCTATGTTGAGAATCCTTTAGTAGGTCTAGATGTCCATTAAGCGTTTTTAAATCTCCCCGTTTTGCAGGGCCTGTTTGCGCTTCGGTAGGGCTAAGATAGTCCAGCTTGGAGACTGTTTCTTTAATCAGAGGTTTTAATAAATCAAAATCTAAATCATTTGTTTCACTAATATCATTCGCTATGGTGTACATATGGTTGGTGAAGTTGTTTACAAACACTGCAGCTAAATGAAGTACTTTTCGTTTTTCCGAAGAGACATGTACCATATGATTACTTAAAAGCTGTGCGAATTTCTGTAGTAAATCCAAATCTGTTGGGTCTTTCGCTTCAAGACAAAAAGGCACTTTATCTAAATCGATTATTTTATTGGAAGTAAAGGTTTGTAGGGGATACAATACACCAGAATGGCTATGGTCTGCTAAAACCGCTAGGGGAACACTTCCGGATGTATGCACTATTAGACCATTGATCATTAGATTTTTTGACACTTCCGCAATAGCGTCATCATTAATGGCCAAAATGTAGATGTCCGCTTTTGGTAGTGCATTCCAATCTGTACTGGTTTCTGCGCGATTCTTGAAATGGACCAACCCCTTTTCTGACCTTCCGACTACTCGAAGTACATCAATTTCATCACTGTTCAAAAAAGATTCGAAGAGATTCTTAGACACATTACCAGTTCCCAATAAAACCACTGAAATCATTATTCAAAAGTACAAAGAATAATAGCTCATTTTTAGGATAAAAATTAACACTTTTGTTTAAGTTTTAAAATAGTGGATTTCTGCTGAAAATGGTAAAAACACCGTATTTTTGCTAGCTGAAAACCAATGTCTTTCTTTATGACAGAATTGCTCAAGAAAATTTTCTTCTCTACCCGTTTAATGTCCGTTCTTTTTATTGTTTTTGCCACAGCCATGGCTTTTGGAACTTTTATCGAAAGTTGGTACTCCACGGAAACCGCGCGTATTTGGGTATATAATGCTACTTGGTTTGAAGTGATTATGGTATTTTTTGTGATCAACTTTGCGGGTAATATTTTTAGGTATCGTCTTTTAAGAAAAGAAAAGTGGCCGGTATTATTGCTTCATGTTTCTTGGATATTAATTATCATTGGAGCCTTTATTACCAGATACATCAGTTATGAGGGTATGATGCCTATACGCGAAGGAAAGACCGAAAATGTTTTCTACTCGGACAAGACCTATTTTACGGCACATGTGGATGGTAAGATTGAAGGCGAACCTCGAAGAAAAATTTTGGAGGACGATTTAATCGTTACTGCGGAGGACATCAAATCTAATTTACCTTGGAATTCTGATTTTAACGGTCAACCGTTCACTATTGCTTATGAAGGTTTTATAGAGGGAGCTAAAGAAGGTCTTGTGCCTGATAATTCTGGTAACACTTATCTAAAAATAGTCGAGGCTGGCGATGGCCAGCGACATGAGCATTATTTAGAGAACGGAAAGGTAAGTAGTATACATGGTGTTCTATTTGCATTGAACGTACCTACGGACGGCGCCATCAATATATCCACTACAAGAAATGTATACGAGATAAAATCTCCCTTCGCAGGAAGTTTTATGCGAATGGCCGACCAATTTCAAGGAACGCTAGAAAAAGATTCCTTACAGCCCTTGCAATTGAGATCCCTATATAATGCAGCCAATATGCAATTCGTTATACCTGATTCTGTTGTTCAAGGAAGTTATGGAGTAGTAGAAATTCCCGAGGCAGAAAAGACCGATTTTGATACCGATGCCTTGCTATTGTCCATTACTTCTAATGGGGAAACTAAAAAAATAAAAGTACTCGGTGGCAAGGGTGGTACCGATTTTACCGACAAGATTACCGTAGGCGGTTTAGATTTTGCATTGCGCTATGGTTCCAAAGTACACGAATTACCCTTTAGTATTCAATTGAACGATTTTATTGCGGAGAAATATCCCGGTACAGAGAAAGGATATGCTTCCTTCATGAGTAAAATTACCGTAAAAGACGACCGAACCTTTGATTACGATGTTTTTATGAATCATGTTTTAGACCATAAAGGATATCGTTTTTTTCAGGCAAGTTTTGACCCAGATGAAAAAGGAACGACACTCTCCGTAAATCATGATTTTTGGGGCACATGGATTACCTATGTTGGTTATTTCCTCTTATATATAGGCCTTTTGGGTATTATGTTCTTTGGTAAAACCCGTTTTAAGGACTTGAGCAGTGCTTTGAACAAACTGAAAGAGAAAAAGAAAAAAGCCCTAGCTACGATAGTTTTACTAATTGGCCTTTGCTTTCCTATGACTGCACAGGAACATTCTGCGGACGATGGTCATGATCATTCTACTGAACCCACACAACTTCAGGTAGACTCCCTATTAAGAGCATCCATAGTTGCAAAAGAACATGCGGATAAATTTGGAAAATTGGTCATTCAGGATGAAGGTGGACGTATGAAACCAATAAACACTTTCTCATCAGAGCTTTTGAGAAAGCTGAGTTTGAAGGACACCTATTCTGGACTTAGTTCCGATCAGGTATTTCTTTCTATGATGATGAATCCTGCCATTTGGTACAATACCGAGTTTATCGCCGTTGATAAAAAGGCACAGAATGATAGTATTAGAAAAGTTATAGGTATCCCTAGTGGCCAAAAATATATTAAAGCAACAGATTTCTTTGATAGCAAAGGACAATATAAACTTGCACCTTATATCAGGGAAGCTACTACAAAAGCAAGTCCTAATAAATTTCAACGGGATATCAAGGACATTAATATCCGATTAAATTTATTGGATCAGGCCTTAAGCCAGCAAATAGTAAAGATTTTTCCTTTATTGAACGATGAAAATAATAAATGGATTTCTGCAATAGAGTATAGGGGAGGGCAGTACCAAGTAGCGGATTCGTTATACGCCAACTTTATTAAAAATGCTATGCCCTATTATTTGATGACCTTGGGTAAAGCACAGCAATCTGGTGATTATACGGAGGCGGATAAATTACTTGCCGCCTTTAAACAGAATCAAGCGAATCATGGAAGTGAAGTTTTGCCTTCGCAGAATAGAATTGATACCGAGGTCATTTACAATAAATTGGACATTTTTAATAGACTGTATATGTACTATTTGCTTGTTGGTGTTTTGATGTTCATCATACTAATTTTACAAATTTTTAAAGAGCGTGAAATTTGGAAGGCGTCCGTTTATTTCTTGAAGGGTACCATAGTGCTATTTTTTGTTTGGCATACAGCGGGTCTGATTCTTCGTTGGTATATCTCAGGGCATGCCCCTTGGAGTGATGCTTATGAAAGTATCCTGTTCGTTGCATGGGCTACCATGGGCATGGGTATTGCCTTTGGAAGAAAAAGTGATATGACGGTTGCGGCATCTTCTTTCGTAGCAGCCATGCTGCTTTTCTTTGCGCATCAAAATTGGGTAGATCCAACAATCGGGAATTTAGTGCCTGTTCTGGATAGTTATTGGTTAATGATCCATACTTCGGTAATTGTGGGGAGTTACGGTCCTTTAACCGTAGGGATGATTCTTGGAGTAGTTTGCTTGTTATTGATGTTGCTTACGACCAAAAAGAACAAAAAACGAATGGATTTTAATTTAAAGGAACTGACCATTATCAACGAAATATCACTTACCGTGGGCCTCATCATGTTGACCATTGGTAATTTTCTGGGAGGTCAGTGGGCCAATGAAAGCTGGGGACGCTATTGGGGCTGGGACCCGAAAGAAACTTGGGCCCTGATATCCATTATGGTTTATGCTTTTGTAATTCATACCAGATTGGTTCCTGGACTACGAGGTAAATGGACCTTTAATTTTCTAAGCGTGGTAGCCTACGGCAGTATTATGATGACCTATCAAGGGGTTAATTTTTATTTGGTAGGTTTACATAGTTACGCTAGTGGAGCACAAGTGGTTACACCGACATTTATCTATTACACCATCGCTGGAGTTGCAGCCTTGGGGGCTATAAGCTATTGGAGGTATAAAGTAAATTATTCCAAATAGCCCTTATTTTTCTTGTAGTAAACGCATTAGTTCTTCAGCGGCTACCCGACCTTTTTCTTTAAGGAAATCGCGCGGAGTATCATCACCTAGTTCAAAAACTATGGCGGGCATTTTATGGTTTACGTAGAAGTAATTCCGAGAAACCATGGTAGGTTCAATCTTTTTAGAGGCGCTTATATTTGTTTTCTTCTGAGGAAGCCTATGGCTAATACTTTCGATCCAGTCAAAAACAATTTTTCCGTTGTCACCCGTAATAGTACTATCTATGGGGTAATAAATATCGTCCCAGGTAGAATGGAAATCGGCCCCGAATGCAAACTCATAGCCCTCATTGTTTTTTTTGTTTAAAAATTGACGAACACTTCTAGTTTCTGGCTGATTAAAATTTTGCCAATCCCTGTTTAAATCAATACCACCCATATTGTGTCGCCAATGCCCATTGTCTACTCCATCAGGATTCATCAAGGGAACCACATAAACATCAAACTTTGTCCTAAACTCCTGAGCTTGTTGGCTTGCTCCGGCAATAGTTTCAATGAAGGATTTCATGGCTAAAAACCCCGTTACTTCTGGCGGATGTTGCCTAGAGATAATCATCACGGCCTTTTTCGTATCCTGATTCGCCTTGATTTGCATTAAGTTCATAGCTCTATTTTCAGTACTCCTTCCAATTTCATAGGACGAGATAAAGGGTTTGGTAGACAGTGAGTCAATCCATTTCTTCACTCTTTTTGAAGTGTATAGTTCTTGAGCAGTTATCCAGATCGGCTCTTTTCCGACGTTTACCTTCAACTCTACAAATTCAGGTGCAGCATTGATCCCAAAATCACCCTCACCTTTATTGATTGCTTTATAAGCGGCGCTGTCCAATACCTTGAAATTTAGTCCGTCCGTACTAATCTTAGGATAGTATCTGCTTCTGGAATCCTGGTACGATAATTTTATGGTTATTTCTCTTGGTTTTGTGGTCCATACCTTGAATGCATACCAGGGACTCACATTAATGGGCGTATTTTCGGCGGTTATCCAAATGGTGTAATGGTCATTGCCATCATCTGCAACACCATTTAGCCTTGCTCCATCAAAATCATTCGTAAAAAAGGTATCATTGGATAAGGACCAAATGCCTTTCCATTGCTTTTGAACCGGTCTGTTTACCGTAGGTACAATAGGACTTGGTTTTTGTCCTTGGTAACCAGTTGGCGCCCTATTAGCGATGGCTTTATCCGTGTTTTTGCAAGATGAAGAAACGAAAAATAGTATTATAACGAGGACAAAGGAAAATCTCATATTCGTGGCTTATTATGTTTTAGTTGAAATATTGTTTAGTCCTTCAAAAGAAAAATTATTGAAAAAATTTGGTGATCAGTTTTCTAAGATAGCATAATTTTTCTCATATTTGTGGTCTTATGAAGCTCTAGAAATTTTATTGATATCAATGCTCATTGCCGCTAGGCATAATTGTAAATCGCTGTCCTAACACCGGTTTATTGGGCTACACTTCTTTTTCAATAATTCAAATTTCTATTTATGAGGTCATATATACAAACTGTTCAAATTTTTTTTAAATATTTCTGGATTGCCATAAGCGGTAAGGAATCCGAATTTACTTCAGGTAGCATTCGTAAAGCTATTTTTATGCTTTCGGTTCCCATGATATTGGAAATGCTCATGGAATCCATTTTTGCACTAGTAGATATTGCCTACGTTTCACAGGTAAGTGTAAATGCCGTCGCCACGATTGGGCTTACAGAATCAGTCGTCACATTAATATACGCGGTTGCCATAGGTTTGAGTATGGCAGCAACTGCCATAGTTGCCAGGAGAATAGGTGAAAAGGATGTACAGGGAGCTAAGGAAGCCGCTGTACAAGCTATAGGTTTGGGAGTAGTCATTTCAGTGGTTATTGGTGTTATTGGTTTTTTATATGCTAAGGAAATCCTTTCATTGATGGGAGCGGAGGCCAGTCTTATTGAGGAGGGATTTGGTTATACCAAATTGCTATTAGGTGGAAATATCACCATTATGTTATTATTTCTTATTAACGCCATATTTAGGGGTGCCGGAGATGCATCGGTCGCTATGTGGACATTAGTGTTGTCTAATGGATTGAATATTATTCTAGACCCCCTATTTATTTTCGGCTGGGGGCCAATTCCCGAATACGGTGTTGTGGGTGCTGCCATTGCGACCAATATTGGACGAGGAACAGCTGTGCTGTTTCAACTATGTGTGCTATTTTTTGGTTGGAGTAGTATTAAATTGGCAGCTAAGAATGTAGTGGTGAATCTAAAAGTGATGATTAACCTTGTTCGTATTTCTTTAGGAGGAGTAGCCCAATTCTTAATAGGAACGTCTAGCTGGGTCTTTTTAATGCGGATGATGTCCGAATTTGGCAGTGAAGTACTTGCCGGTTATACCATTGCTATTAGGATAATGCTATTTTCCCTGATGCCCTCTTGGGGAATGAGTAATGCTGCGGCCACCTTAGTAGGACAAAACTTAGGAGCAAAAAAACCTGATAGGGCAGAGACGTCTGTTTGGAAAACGGGAAAGTACAATGCCTATTTTATGGGTGCTGTTTCGCTTGTCTATTTATTATTTGCCAAGGAAATTGTAGGATGGTTCAATGACAACCCAGTCGTGGTTGAAAATGGTGGCCTTTGCCTACAAATTATTGCTGCTGGTTATATTTTCTATGCCTATGGCATGGTCGTAACACAAGCGTTTAATGGTTCTGGTGATACTAGGACACCTACTAGGATAAATGTTATGGCCTTTTGGTTATTTCAACTACCTTTTGCATATATAGCTGCCTTTTATTTTGAATTAGGGGCTTTAGGAGTTTTTATGGCGATTACCTTGGCGGAAGTTTTGTTGGCCATCATCGCAATTGTTCTATTTAAAAGAGGAAGGTGGAAACAATTCCAAGTATAAGGTAATTTTGTACCTTTAAATTGTAAATTTTAAAGAAGGATGAACGTTTCTAAAAAAGGATTGAATACCGTTTGCACCCATGTTGGTGAACTTGAGGACAAACAGCACAAAGGGGCCATTTCTCCCCTATATATGAGTACTTCTTACGCGTTTGATGACGTTGACGTAAAAAGGTATCCTAGATATTTTAATACGCCCAACCAAGAAGGATTATGTAAGAAAATTGCCGCTTTAGAGTATGCGGAATCGGCTCTTATTTTCGGAAGTGGCATGGCTGCTGTAAGTACGGCCTTACTGTCTTTTTTAAGAGCTGGGGACCATATAGTATTGCAACAAACCCTATATGGCGGTACGTATAATTTAGTAACAGAGGAGTTTGAAAAATACGGTATAGCATATTCCTTCACCGAGGGTTGGGAAGCAGAAGATTTCAAAGCGAAAATTAAGGATAATACGAAGGTTATCTATATTGAAACGCCTTCAAACCCGCTGTTGACCATTACAGATATAAAGGCTGTTGCCTCCCTAGCAAAAAAGCATGGTATAATATCCATGATAGACAATACCTTTGCTAGCCCGGTAAATCAAAATCCATTAGATTTTGGTATCGATATTGTTATTCATAGCGCTACGAAATACATGGGTGGACATTCCGATATTTGCGCTGGTGCTGTTGCGGCCAGTGAAGCGCATATGGAACGTATTTTTCACTTAGCGAAAAATTTTGGAGGAAGTTTAAGTGATTATACGGTTTGGCTATTGGAACGTAGTATCAAGACCATGGGCTTACGTGTTAGAGCTCAAAACGAAAATGCCATGGCCATGGCGACCTATTTAAATGGTCATGAGGATATAGATAGCGTATATTATCCAGGCCTTCCTTCCCATAAGGACCATGAACTGGCTAAAAAACAGATGAAAGGCTTTGGCGGAATGTTGTCCTTTGAACTAAAACCGTATTTGAACGCCTCTTTATTTCAAAAATCCCTAGGTTTGATTAAATCGTCCATGAGCCTAGCAGGCGTGGAGAGTACAGTGTTATCTCCGACCCAGACTTCCCATGCACTTATGAGTCCGGAGGTTAGGGCACAACAAGGAATCAAGGATGGTTTAATTCGTTTCTCGGTAGGTATTGAAGAGGTAGCTGATTTAATAGATGATATTGAAGGCGCTTTAACAATTGCAAAAGAGAAGCCGTCCTTTCTGAAAAAAACTAACACCTAGTAATGTCCGTTAAAAAATTGGACTAACGCTTTGTAGCATATAATGGCATTTAAATGAAATTAGACATATTAGTTTTTGGCGCTCACCCAGATGATGCTGAATTAGGGGCGGGGGGGACCATAGCCAAAGAGGTTTCCAAAGGTAAGAAGATTGGCATCGTTGATTTAACAAGGGGCGAACTTGGAACTCGTGGATCGGCTGAAATTAGAGATAAAGAGGCTGCCGCAGCTGGTGAAATCCTTCAAATTCAAGTCAGGGAAAACCTCAAATTTAAAGATGGATTTTTTGAAAACGACGAAGCCCATCAATTAGAGGTAATTAAAATGGTGCGTAAATATCAACCGGAAATTGTGCTTTGCAATGCTATTGATGACAGGCATATAGACCATGGCAAAGGAAGTAAATTAGTAAGCGACGCCTGTTTTTTAAGCGGCCTTATCAAAATTGAAACCGAAGTAATGGGAGTGGTTCAAAAACCTTGGAGACCCAAACTGGTATATCATTATATACAGTGGAAAAACTTGGTTCCCGATTTCGTAGTTGATATTACTGGCTTTATGGATAAAAAAACGGAAGCCATTCTAGCGTACGGTTCTCAATTTCATGACCCGGATAGTGAGGAACCCGAAACACCGATAAGTAGTAAAACATTTATAGAAAGTGTACGGTACAGATCACAGGATTTGGGAAGGCTAATTGGAAAAGACTATGCCGAAGGTTTTACTGTGGAAAGGATGATAGCGGTAGATTCTTTGAGCGATATCATCTAAGCGGTTATTTTATATTCTTTTTGCGCTTTGGGAACTGTAAAGTAAAAGCTGGAGCCTTTATTAATTGCACTATCCACCCAAATGATTCCTTTGTTCTTTTCTACCATTTCTTTGCACAAGGACAATCCTAAGCCGGTACCTTTTTCATCGTTGGTTCCGTAAGTGGTATGATTGGAACTTTTATTGAAGATTTTCCCTAAGGTCTCTTCGTTCATTCCAACACCATTATCCCTTACGTAGATTTCCCAATATTTAGATTTTTCAACCGCGCCTATGGTGACCATTCCTTTCTCAGGGGTAAATTTAAGAGCATTACTGATCAAGTTTCGTATAACGATATCGATTTGATTGGTATCTACCCAGGTCAATGTATTGGCTTCAATCCGGTTAATTAGTTTTATAGATTTGTTATTGGCGATTTCCGAAAGAAGCGCAATATTTTCCAATACTATTGTTTCTAGTGACGTTACCGTTGGTTTGGTTACCGAACCGTCCATTTGTGTTTGCCCCCAAGAGAGTAAATTGTTCAGGGTAAAGGCGATATGGTCAATGTCAGATTTGAGCTTGGGCACAAATTCCAAGAATTCTTCTTTAGACATTTCACCTTCTTTAAAAAGCTTCATAAGCCCTTGAAAGGCTCCTATTGGACCTCTAAGGTCATGTCCTATAATAGAGAAAAGTTTATCCTTTGTTTGATTCGCATCCTTTAAATGTTCTTCTTTCTTTTCTAAATCTGTCTTTTTGGAGATAAGTTCCTTGTTCAGTTTCTTTTGTATTTTTTCATTTCTTCTTATCAAAATCGTAATCCCTAAAAAGATGAATAGGATAAAAAGGGCTGCGTAAACATAACTTTTCTGTTTGGCTAGTGCCTTTTTGTTTTCTAAAATTAACTGTTCCTTCTGTTGATCATATTCAATTTTGGTCTTGAGCATGGTTAGCCCTTTCTTATTTTCTTTTCGCGTAAGCGTATCGCTTATTTTTTGAAAAAGCTCATGGTACTCCAAGGCGGTAGCAAAATCACCCTTATTCTTATATATGTTGTAAAGGGTCTTGGCGCAGTTCTTAGTACCAGCGATGTCTTCTATTTTTCTTGAGAGTTTTTGAGCTCTATGAGCGTAAACCTCGGCTATACTATCTTTGTTCATATAAAGACTTGCTTCGGCCATACCATTTAAAAGTGGTATTTCCGATCTATCGTCATTCAGCTCTTTGTGTAACAGCTCACTTTGCCTATACCAATACATGGCCCAAGTATATTTCTTTTGTTTTAGGTACGTTTTCCCCTTTATCTCATAAGCGTATGCAAGCCAATCCATTATTTTTTCGTCTTCAAATACTAGTATAGCACTATTGGCATTGAACATGGCGTGGTCCAATTCTCCCATGTCAGCATAGGCAGATGCCATATTGCTCATCGTTTCTGCCATAAAGATGGGATTACCGATTTCTTCATTGAGCGATTTCACCTTTTTGTAGAAAAGCATCGCTTGTTTAAAATCTTTCTGCTCTACGTATAGTCCGGCAATATTCTCGTTTATGATGGATAACATATCTTTATTATCCACTAGGTCGGCCATTTCCACAGCCCTTAAGTATTCTTTTAGAGCTAATGCGTAATTTCCCTGATAACTATATTCACCTGCTAAATCATTAATCATGAATAGTTTTAAGTCTGTATCATTTAGCTCGTGAGCTATTTCTATAGCTTTTTTGAAGTATTTGATTGCTTCTTTATGTTTACCTCTATCAGAATAAAAAGTTCCGATTCCTGAGTGAGATTCGGCTACACCCCTTTTATAATTAGACTTTTTACTTAATTCCAAGGCTTTTTTGGAAAGTAACAGCAAACTATCCAATTGGTAATAGCGCTGTGCATTGCCCAACTCCAAAAGAGCACTAATATAAAGGGTGTCCGTACTTTGAAATCTTTTACTTTTTTGAAGTTCAATAATATCGTGCTTAAGACTATCGCGTAGATTAACTTGCGAATTAACATTAAGGGTTATAGCTGCTAAGCCTAAAAGCATTATATAACTTGTCCTTATGTAGGTTACCGTCCGAGTTAACGAATTATTTATGGCTAGCATGATTTCTAAAAATCTATTATAGAGATTAAATTTAGTGCTAGTTAGGTCTGGCAAGGCAATTAATGTTGTGAAACGCCCATTTTTGTGTGTTTTGTCGGCAATTATATGTATTTCATCGATAGAAAGTGCATCTTTAATATAATTATAAGCTATTATTATTATTAACAGTGACTCAACTAGAGTGATTGAATTTAGACGCGACTCACAAAGTATTGGGGCCGTAGTTCTTTTAGGTATTTTTGGGTAGGTATATGTGAAATTCACTTCCCTTTCCTAATTAACTTTCTACATGAATTGTACCATTATTTTTTTCTATCATTTCTTTGCACAGCAATAATCCTAAACCGGTACCTCTTTCATTGTTCGTACCAAAAGTCGTATAGTGCTTTGCATTCTTGAATAATTTCTCTTGAACTTCTTTACTCATACCGAACCCGTTGTCCTTAATGGTAATTTTTAGTTGGTTTTTTATCTCAATACCGTTGATATAAATAGTGCCGTGCTCTTGCGTAAACTTGATTGTATTGCTTATCAAATTCCTAAAAATAATACAGAAGTGGTTCAAATCTAAAAAGACTTTAGTTCCGTTTTCTATGTTGTTGTTAAGTGTAATTTTTTTGGTCTCGATATTCTTTTGAAATAACTGTATGATGGCCGTCATTTCATCTTTTACGTCAATAGTTTCAGCTTTTAACGTCGCACCCATCATTTGGTTTTGACCCCAATTCAAAAGATTGTCCAACATTAAGTGAATGTGATCTAAATCATTTTTAAGTTTTGGTGCAAAACGTAAAAAATACTCCTCTCCAGAGTCGCTCTCCAGACTTAGACCTACAAGTTCTTTAAGGGACACAATAGGTCCTCGAAGATCATGCCCGACTATGGAAAATAATTTCTCTTGATTTTTATTAATTCGATTAAGGCTTCTTTGACTTTCGGAGAGTGTTTGTGCTTGATCAGCAAGTTTTTTATTTAAAGGTTTTGCCATTCTATTAGACCTGTTTATCAACAAGGCCGCCAAAACGGCTATGAAAAATGCAATTAATGCCCACGCAACATATTTTTTTGTTTCGCTATAGTGTTGTTCGCCAAAGCTTTAATGTTATCTTTTTCTTTTTTGTAGTTTAGTCTGGCCTCATCCATTAAAAGAATATTCCTGTTTTCTTCAAAGGAGATAGAATCTCCTATTTTACGGGCGTATTCTAAATGAACAAGTGATTCTTTCCAACTATTATTACTCTTACTGAGCTTATACAAAATTTCTGATGAACCTAGCAGCCCCTCGAGATACCTATGGTCTTCTGCCAAAATCTTCGCTTTTTCAGCATATTGTTTAGCTAAATCCGGTTGCTTTAATAAAAAATAGGTATTTGCCAATCCTATTTTCATATCTATAGTACCTTTCTTATCCTCAATCTGTTTATGTTCGTTTTCAGCCTTCTTGAAGAACTCAAGTGCTTTTTTTAGGTCGTTTTTTTCGAAAAATACTTTACCCAAGCTCACATAGGTAAATGCTTGCCATTGAGGTATTTGGGATTTCTTGAAAATATCTAGGGCTTTATTTAAGTGGTCTATCGCTTTTTGATATTTTTTTAAATGTAAATAGGAATACCCAATATTTGCATGTACCATGCCTTCATTTACTCTTATGTCATAGATTTCTTGATATTTTAAACAGTCCTTGAAGTAAATTAGCGAATTTTCAAAATCTTTGAGTAAGGAAAAATTACTCCAAGGTTCATGTTTATCCTTATGGCATTATCATAGTCTTTATGCTCAAAAGCAAAATCTAGAGCTTCTAAGTAAGTTCTATAACCCATCGGATGGTCGCTATTCTTTAAGTAAACGTAAGAGATTGCATTATAGGTATCGGCTGCAATCGTATAGACTTCCTTTCTTTAAGCTCTCTCTAAATTTTCAAAATGTATCTCTTTTGCTCTTTCGTAGTCACCCTTTAACATAAAACCATTTCCTATCTCTTTGTTGGAAGCCAAAACACCGTATTCAAAATCAATTGCCTCGCTTAATTTTTTAAACGTTTCTGCATAGGCCAACAGGCTATCCAATTTAATATAACAAAAACTAGTACTTAAATTCAACAAATGTTGAATGTACCCAGTGTCTCTTTCAAAATTAGGATTTGTAGCCTCATAGTTGAAAATAATAGTTCTGAGGCTATCTATTTTAGAGTTTTGGGAAAAACTCTTTAAAAGACTGAGATGAAAGAAAACTAACACAAAAATGCGAAGCTCATATAATAGCTTATAGAGGTCAGTAGATAAATTCATACTTTTGAATTCAATAAATATAGGGTTTATATGGATATTTTCAAGGGTCAAAACCTTCTAGAGTTCTCCGATCGCTTCAAAACGGATCTGGACTGCAAGGAGTATCTCGCCGGGATCAAATGGAAAGAGGGTTTCAAATGCGTCAAATGTAACCATGTCGTAGTGCAGGTAAGAAAAGACTTTTCGAGGACGTGCAACATCTGCGGCCATACCGATTCGGCCACTGCCAACACGCTTTTCCATAAGGTCAAGTTCGGTCTTCGAAAGGCCTTTTTCATCTGTTTCGAGATGTCGACCAGTACAAAGAGCCTGTCGGCCAGTTACATGGGCGTGCGCTACGGTGTCACTGAAAAGACCGCCCGCCTGTTCATGCTCAAGGTAAGGGAGGCCATGGCGTCCAGCGGGAACCACCCGATGGACGGCACGGTGCACGTCGACGAGTTCGTGCTCGGCGGGGTCGAAAAGGGAAAGATAGGGCGCAGCTACGATGCCAAGAAAAAGAAGGCGGTCACGGCCGTGCAGCTTACCC
>NZ_MDGN01000071.1:0-2286 GCF_002742365.1 Maribacter sp. 4U21 | reverse complement strand
GCCGGACGAAAGTGAACCATTAAAAAAGTCGATTCTATTTGTAAAAAGTCAAAGGTCTTTTTTTGTTAAAAAGACGATGGCCAATAAACAGATAGACATGCGAAAAGTAAAACAGATTTTCAAGCTCTACAGCGCGGGCATAAGCAAACGCCAGATAAGTTCCAGGTTAGGAATATCGCGTAACACGATTACCAAGTATATTAGTTTTTTCAAACGTTACCAGTTGACTGCTTACGAGGTGTCAGCAATGACACTGGAAGAACTTGACAAACTCTTCAAATCGGGCCAAAAGCCCAAGAGCCAGCAATTATTGACCCTTGAGCAGTACTTTCCCTATTTTGATAAAGAGCTACGCAAAACAGGTGTTACCAGACAGCTTCTTTGGGAAGAGTACTACGTAAAGCACCCCGATGGTTTTAAGGTGTCACAGTTCAAATACTGGTACAATGAATGGACCAAGGAAGTATCTCCCGTGATGCACCTTACCCATAAATCGGGGGACAAACTATTTATCGATTACACGGGTAAGAAACTTACCATTGTAGACCGTGATACGGGCGAACTGCAAAACCTGGAAGTGTTCGTATGTGTACTTGGAAGCAGTCAATATACCTATGTAGAAGCTAGTGCGAGCCAAAAGAAAGAAGACTTTATACGTAGCGTAGAAAACGCTCTTTGGTTCTATGGGGGCGTACCCAATGCCCTAGTGCCCGATAATCTTAGGGCAGCGGTCAGTAAGAGCAGTCGTTACGAACCAAAGGTCAACGATACCTTTGCCGACTTTGCAGAATATTACGAAACAGCGGTACTACCTACCAGAGCATACAAGCCAAGGGACAAGGCCATAGTGGAGAATGCCGTACGTATTATCTATACTAGGGTATTCGCGCCTTTGCGCCACCAGACCTTCCATAGTATACCTGAGATGAACAAGGCGATTCTACAGCTCTTGGAAACACATAACAAGATGTCTTTTAGAGGAAGGGAGTACTCCCGTTATTCTTTATTCGAAGAAGTAGAAAAGCAAGAACTTAAGCCTTTGCCCTTAAAGAGGTACGAGATAAAATCCTATGCCAAGGGTACCGTTCATAAGAACAGTCATATCTACTTCAGTAAAGACAAACATTACTATAGTGTACCCTATAAACATATTGGAAAACGTATCAAGATTATTTACTCCGAGAGCCTGGTAGAGATATTTCACAAACTAGAGCGTTTGGCAGCCCATCCAAGGGAAAGGAAGAAATACGCCTATACGACCATCAAGGAACATATGCCCTCGCACCATCGGTTCATAAGCGAATGGAGTTCGGAGAAGTTCATTACATGGGCGGGGCATATAGGGGAGAACTGCAAGGAGTACATCATCAAGATATTGGATAAGAAACAACATCCCGAACAATCCTATAAATCGTGTTTGGGCGTACTCCACTTAACTAAAAAGGTCGGTAATGTTCGACTTGACAATGCCTGTAAAAGGGCTATGGATTACGGTGCGTACAACTACAATATCATTGAACGCATCCTGAAAAACGGATGGGACGCTCTTGATGAGAACATCGAACAAGAAATCGATATGCCAAACCACGGTAATATCAGGGGAGGCCATTATTACAAATAAAACACAAACTCTAAAATCATAAACATGAATACACAAACATTGGAACAAATGAAACAATTAAGGCTCTATGGAATGATAAGGGCCTTCAACACAAGTCTATCCTCTCAAAGTATCGACTACACCAATGATGAACTAATAGCTTATCTAATGCAGTCGGAATACGACGATAGGCAGAACCGCAAAATCGAACGCCTGACCAAATCAGCGAAGTTCAGGTATAGCGCTGTCATGGAAAATATTGATTATACGCCAACAAGAAACATTGACAAGAACCAGATACAACGTTTCAATAGTTGTGACTTTATAAAGCAGAAAGAAAATATACTGATCACAGGAAGTACCGGTGTAGGTAAAAGTTATATGGCATCGGCCATTGGCCATCAAGCATGCTCCTTGGGGTATAATGTCATGTACTTCAACACAGTTAAACTGTTTACCATGCTCAAAACATCAAAAGCCGATGGCTCTTACATAAAACAAATAAACAAACTCGAAAAACAAGATCTACTCATACTCGATGACTTTGGCTTAAAAGGCCTGGACAACATCAACAGACACTCATTTATGGAAATAATCGAAGATAGACATGGAAAAAAGTCAACTATAATCGCTTTGCAACTACCTGTTGAAGCATGGCATGAAATCATAGGAGAACAAACTATTGC
>NZ_MDGN01000070.1:0-694 GCF_002742365.1 Maribacter sp. 4U21 | reverse complement strand
CTTTCGATGAGGTTGTCGGGATAGGCGGTATAACCGACACCATTGGACCCCCTGATCAACATCTGCAATAGCACGTGGGGCATCGCCTTTCGAAGCAGGGCAAGGCGTTCCCATGGATTTTCCTGTAAAAAACGTAAGCACACGTCGAAGGTAGCTCCTCCCCAGACTTCCATGGAGAATATTTCCGGGTGGTTCTTACCGTACCCCTCGGCCACTTTCAACATATCCACCGTTCGCATACGGGTCGCCAGAAGACTCTGATGGCCATCGCGCATGGTAGTATCCGTAAAGTGGATCTTCTTTTCTTTTTTCAGCCATTGGGCGAACCTTTCTGGGCCCAGTTCCGTCAATAGGTCCTTTGTGCCCTTTGGAGGTGCGTCCATTCTAGGAAAGGACGGCACGATCGGTCTCGGAAAAATGCGGTCAGGGTCAAATTTCCTAACGTCAGGATTTCCGTTCACTATCGTCTCCCCTAAAAACCTTATGAGTTTGTTCGCCCTGTTCCTCGGTTCAACGAATTCGAAAAGTTCGGGTTCGTTCCTTATGAAGTTCACAGTAACCTTACCTTGTCTGAAGGTGGGATGGGCCAGAATGTTATCCAGGAAAGCCATGTTGGTGTTTACGCCCCTGATGCGGAACTCGGCCAGGGCCCGACGCATTTTTCTGCAACAGCCATCCAATGTCCTGCTCCTTG